>DATFEC010000276.1:0-2542 GCA_035251655.1 Candidatus Limnocylindria bacterium
CCCGAGCCGATCCTGATGCGCTAGGCTCGGGGTGTGATGACCACGCCCCCCGTCGAGCCGGTCATCCGCGCCGAGCAGCTGACCAAGCATTACAGCGGAGGATTCCACCGCCCCGGGCACGGCGGCGGGCCGATCCGGGCCCTGAATGACGTCAGCCTCGAAGTCGCACCGGGCGAGATCTTCGGCTTCCTCGGCCCCAACGGGGCGGGCAAGACGACGATGATCCGGACCCTCCTCGGGTTTCTCCACGCCAGCAGCGGGTCGGCGACGGTTCTTGGCCACGACATCGCGACCGATTCGGTGGCCCTTCGTAGGAAGGTCGGCTACCTCCCCGGCGGAATGGCGGTGTACGGATCCCTGACCGGCGCCGCCTCCCTGGACTACTTCGCGGACCTCCAGCAACGGGAGCCGGTACGCCGCGACGAGCTCGCCGAGCGGCTTCAGCTGTCGCGCAGCGACCTCGGCCGCAAGGTGCGGGACTACAGCCGCGGCATGCGGCAGAAGATCGGCGTCATCCAGGCGCTGCAGCACGACCCGGAGCTGGCCATCCTCGATGAACCGACGGAAGGTCTTGACCCGCTCATGCAGCTGGCGTTCTACGAGGTCCTCGAGGACCTCCGCGACGCGGGCCGGACGATCTTCATGAGCTCGCACTACCTCGGCGAGGTCGAGCGCGTCTGCAGCCGGGTGGCGATCATCCGTGCCGGTCACCTCATGGCCGTGCAGAACGTGGACGAGCTGCTCGCTCGCCGGAAGCGGCGGGTGAGCCTCCGCTGGCGCGGCGCGGCTCCCGACCTGTCGGAGATCCTCGGCATCGCCGACGTCGTCGCCACTCGTGATCGGATCACGGCGACCCTGTCGGGAGACGTGGCCCCCTTCGTGCGCGCGGTCGCCTCGCCGTCCCTCGTCGACCTGCTCATCGAGCCGGCCCGACTGGAGGAGGTCTTCTACGAGTTCTACGCCGGCGAGGACCTCGACGAACCCGGAGGTGCCGGGTGAGCCTGCGGGTCCTCCGCCAGTCGCTCTTCTGGCAGCGCGGGCGCCTCATCGCCGTCGGGCTGGTCGCCGTGGCGTGGGGCGCGCTGATTCCGACCTTCTACGTGACCTTCCAGGACCTGTTCGAGGGGCTGATCGAGCAGGGCTTCCCGGAGAACCTGCTCAACTTCGGCTCCGGCAGCCTGTTCACCCTCGGAGGGGCAATGACGATTGGCTTCCAGCACCCGATCGGCATCGGTCTGGTGGCGGTCTTCGCGATCGGAGCGGCCGCCAACGCGGTCGCGGGCGAGCGGGAAACCGGGACGCTCGAGGTCGTGCTCGCCCGGCCACTGTCACGCCGCCGCTTCTACGTCTCGGTCGGTGCCGCGGTGAAGATCTCGATCGCCGCGATCCTGGCCCTGCTGCTGGCCGGCCAGGTCCTCGGCATCTATCTCCTCGGCGTGGACGACGAGATCGACATGGTCATGGTCCCGCTGGTATGGGTGGTCGGCCTGATGCTGTGGGCGGCGTTCGCCGCCTTCTCGCTGGCTGCCAGCGTGAGCTTCGACCGGCGCGGTCCAGCCATCGGTCTGGCACTCGCGTACCTGGGGATCAACTACTTCTTCGAGATCCTCGGCTCGTTCCTGCCGGACCTGGACTGGACCCAGGAGTACTCGCTGTTCCATCACTTCAACCCCGGCGAGATCGTGACCGGCAACCTGGACCCCATTGACCTGGTCATCCTGGGCGTGGCCATCGTCGTGCCCGTGATCTGGGCGCTCTGGATCTTTCCTCGACGAGACCTGGCCGCCCCGGCCTAGGCCTGATCCGCGGGCACCTCGACCCCGAGCGCCAGCCGCTCGACCTCGGCGAGCTCCATCCGCTGGCCGATGGCGAACTCGGCCGCGAACTCGGCATCGGTGGCGCGCAGATGCTCCGGGTCGAAGCGGGCGAGATCCCGGTTGGCCGCACCCAGTCCCGAGCCGGCCAGGTGCTCGGTCGCGGTTGCGAAGCCGGCCAGGCGGGCGGCGGTCACGTCGTCTCCCGCCCGGTGGGCGACAGCGGCGAACGCGTCGAACACGAGCGCGTACCCGGTGACGTCGTCCACGGCGCGGAAGATCTCGTACGCATCGATCAGGTCGGCACGCGCCGCCGCGAGGTCGGTATACATGCCAACCAACGCCCGCATATACAGGGTCCACCCGATCATGAATCGGTCACCGACCTCGCGGAAGACTTCCAGCGCCTCGCCGTTGAGCCTCGCCGCCTCATTCAGGTCGCTTTCGAAGTAGTACGTGCTGGCGATCGCCCACAGGGCCCGCCCGATCCCCTGTCGGTCATTCAGCCGCTGGTTGACGGCCAGCGACTCCTGGGCGACCCGACGCGCTTCGGCCTGGGCCTCCGGCTGCCAGACATAGGTGAACGTCATGTTGTACAGGGCATTCGCCTCGGCGCGGTCGTCATGGCGGCCTCGAGCCAGGTCGAGGGTCTCCCCGTACCAGACCCGCGCCGCGTCCGAGTCGCCCTGCCAGTAGGCGATGCCCCCGGCTGCTTCCAGCGCGGCCTC
>DATFEC010000036.1:0-6868 GCA_035251655.1 Candidatus Limnocylindria bacterium
CTCGTTCCGAATCAGCTCGTACGTCTCGGCTCCGAGGAGGATTTCGCCCGGCGCCGCGGCTGCCTCGAGGCGAGCTGCGACGTTCACCGCGTCACCAGTCACGATCCGCTGGCCGGCGGCCGCGTCACCGGCCACCACCTCTCCGGTGTTGATCCCGATCCGCCACTCGACGCTGGCGCCGCGCTCGGCGCGGATGGCCTCGTCGAGCTGGCCCAGCTGCACATGGATCTCAAGGGCCGCTCGGCACGCCCGGAGAGCGTCGTCCTCGTGGACGACCGGGACACCGAATACGGCCATCACAGCGTCACCGATGAACTTCTCGACCGATCCCCCGTGAAACTCGATGACCTCGCGCATGACGTCGAAGTAGCGCGTCATCACCGCCCGAAGAGACTCGGGATCGAGCCGCTCGCCGAGCGCGGTGGATGACGTGGCGTCGATGAACAGGACGGTGACGGTCTTCCGCGTTTCCGCGGCCGGCGCCGGTGGCGCCTCGAGCGTGGCGCCGCAGGAGTTGCAGAACCGCGACCCGGCGGGGTTCTGAGTCCCACAGGCCGGGCAGGCGACGGTAGGCGGGGTTTCGGTCACGCGGCCGCTCCGGCGCGGAGGCGCTCCAACGCCCCGTCCAGGCGCGCGAGGGAGCGGTCGCGGCCCAGCAGGACCATGGATCCGAAGAGCGGCGGCGAGACCGCCTTCCCCGTTACCGCCAGCCGGATGGGCCGGAAGAGGTCGCCCGCCTTCCATTCGAGAGCATCGGCGGCGGCGCGCGCCGCAGTCTCAAGCGCCTCAGCGGACCAGTCGGGGCGCTCGGCGAGCGCGTCACGAGCCACGGCCAGGGCGCCGGATACCTCGGCCGCATCCCGGCCCTTGGGCAGGAGGTCATCCATGCTCCACCAACTCGCGACCACGTCGTCGGGCTCGGACAGGAAGCCGGAGAGCTCGGCCACATCGGTCAGGCGCACCATCCGCTCCTTGACCAGGGGCACCAGCCCAGCGAGCGTCGTGTCGTCCAAGGTCTCGGGGACGAACGGGCGAAGCCGCAGGGCCAGCTCGGCATCGGTCAGGCCTCGGATGTAAACCCCATTCAGGTAGTCGAGCCGATCGCGGTCGAACACGGCGCCGGCCTTGTGAACCTCGCCGACCTCGAACCTCGACGCGAGCTCGTCCAGCGTGAACAGCTCCTCCTCCGTCCCGGGCGACCAGCCGAGGAAGGCGAGGAAGTTGACCATCGCCTCAGGCAGATAGCCCTGCGCACGGTAGTCGCTGATCGCGGTCTGCGACTTGCGCTTGCTCATCTTCGACCGATCCGAGTTGAGGATGAGCGGAATGTGCCCGAACACCGGCTCCCGATAGCCCAGTGCCCGGATCAGGGCAATGTGCTTGGGCGTGTTCGACAGGTGGTCCTCGCCGCGGATGACGTGGCTGATCTCCATCTGCTCGTCGTCGACGACGACCACAAAGTGGTACAGCGGCACCCCATTGGCCCGCACGATCACGAAGTCGCCGAGCAGGGCGTTGTCGAACTCGACCTCGCCGCGGATGAGGTCGTCGAATCGGATCATCTCGGGCGGGACCGCGAGACGGATGACCGGCTGGCGCCCCTCCGCTTCGAACTGCGCGCGCTCGGCATCGGTCAGCCGGAGACACCGGCCGTTGTAGCGGGGCGCTTCCCTGGCGGCCTCCTGCTCGCGGCGGACGGCGTCGAGCTCCTCGGTCGTGCACCAGCAATGGTACGCAGCACCGGATTGAAGGAGCCGATCCGCCTCGCGGGCGTATCGGTTCATCCGCAGGCTCTGCCGATAGGGCGCAAACGGACCGATGTCCTCACCCCCCGCGTGCTGTGGACCCTCGTCCCAGGTAATGCCCAGCCAGTGGAGGTTGTCGAGGATGTCCCGCTCGAACTCAGCCGTGCTCCTCGCGAAATCGGTGTCCTCGATGCGCAGGACGTAGGTGCCCCCGACGTGGCGCGCGAACAGGTAGTTGTACAAGCTCGTCCGCGCCGTACCGATGTGCAGCGGGCCGGTGGGGCTGGGCGCCATCCGAACCCGGATCGGTCGCTCGGTTGAACTCAACATCCGTTCAGCGATGGTATCAGCGGGCAGGACGCGGCCAGACGTGCAGCAGGTGTTCGTGGCTAGGCACTGGCCTTGGCGCTACCTATCATCAGCGTCTGCGCTGTTAGCGCCTGGAGGAGGAGAGCCATGGAAAGCCGTGACCCGAAGTATGAGGAACTGCTGTACGACCAGTTTCCGGCGGGAGCCGCCGAGGGATTCGGCCCGGAACAGGGATTCAACACCTGGGTGCGGGTCAATGACCCAAGTCTTTTCACCGACGAAGCCAAGGAGCAGCCCGCCATCAGGGCGTTCTTGGGCTTGGATCGCGACGACGCGCCCTTGCTGAGCGTGAATTTCGCGCAGTTCAAGAGCAGCTATCGCGAATCCGAATGGTTCCTGCATAAGCCACACCTGTCGATGGCGGGCGAGGAGAAGACCGGGGTCCACGGCGCCGTCGACGGCTTTCCGGCCAACCCGCGCATTGCAACCCTGGTCATCAATCACGATCGGACTCTGGCGAGGCACGTGACCAAGGCGATCGTCATCGAGGACGGCCACCAGGCAGGCCAGATGATCTACAAGGAGGACGACGGCAGCCTCTGACGTTTTGCCGCTATGCACTGTCCGTCGTGCGGATTCGACAACGCGGCTGACGCAAGTTTCTGCGGGGACTGCGGATATCGTCTGACGGGGCCGTGCCCACTCTGCGGGATCGAGGTCGCCCTCCCTCTGGCCTTCTGTACCGCCTGCGGCGGCCGACTGCCTGACCTGCCTGCGCCGACAGCGGGACGGGTCGTGCGCAAGCCGGCCGCAGAACGGCGACTGGTATCGGTCCTGTTCGCCGACCTGGTCGACTTCACATCGCTGGCCGAGCCCCTCGATCCCGAAGAGGTGCGCGCCATCCAGTCGAGATACTTCGAGTCGGCCCGGGCCGTCGTCGCACGCTACGGCGGGACGATCGAGAAGTTCATCGGAGATGCCATCATGGCTGTGTGGGGCGCGCCCATCACCCATGAGGATGACGCGGCGCGCGCAGTCCTGGCGGCGCTCGATTTCGTGGCGGCGGTGCAGACGGTCGGTGGCCCCGGCGGCGCCCGGATGATGGCACGGGCGGCGGTCATGAGCGGCGAAGCGGCAGTGACCATCGGCGCCCAAGGGCAGGGCATGGTCAGCGGCGATCTGGTCAACGCCGCCGCCCGTTTACAGGCTGCCGCCGCCGCCAACGAGGTCCTCGCCAGCGCGGCGACCATGCACGCGGCGTCCGGAGCCGTGGCGTTCGAGTCAGCCGGGAGTTACCTGCTCCGGGGGCGATCCGCTGAAGTCTCCGCGTACCGTGCTATCGGGCCGGCTGCGTCAGCCCACGAGGCCTCACCCGGAAGGCCCGTCGGCAGGTTTGTGGACCGCGAGCAGGAGCTGGCCGAATTGACCGGCGCGGCGTTCTCGGTTTTCCGCGACCGGACCAGCCGCCTGATCTCGGTCATCGGTGCCGCCGGAGTAGGCAAGAGCCGGCTCGCCGGCGAGCTCGGCGTGCTGGCGCGTGGGACGACGGGATCGGTGGCGTGGCTGGTGGGCCTGGCGCCGGCATATGGCGAGGGGATCACATTCGCGCCGCTGGCGGACATGGTGCGCGTGGCGGCAGGCGTGGACCGGGCCGCAGACGCCGAGGTGGCCAGACGTCAGCTCGTCTCCGGGCTGGCCGAGATTGTCCGCGACGACGCGGAGCGCGAGTGGATCGAGCCGCGACTAACGGTCCTCGTCAATCCCGATCCCGCCCCGGGCTTCGAGCGCGCCGAGCTATTTGCTGCTTGGCGCCGCTTCTTCGAGACCGTCGCCGAGCGCGCGCCGCTGGTCCTCGTATTCGAGGACCTGCAGTGGGCTGACGCCAGCTTGCTCGACTTCATCGAGCACCTGGCCTCCTGGTCGCGCCGTCACCCGCTGCTGATCCTGGCCCTGGCTCGGCTCGAGTTGCTCCAACGTCGGCCGGCCTGGGCGGCGACCGTGCCAGAGTCAGCCACCATTCAGCTCGACCACCTGCCGCCGGCGGCGATGCGCGAGATGCTGCAGGATTTGGCGGCCGGCCTGCCGGCGGCGGCAGCGGACCTGATCCTGGAGCGCGCGGGCGGCATACCACTGTACGCGGTCGAGGTCATCCGCATGCTCGTGGACCGTGGTGAGCTCGTGCCGGGCGACGACGGTTTCGAGCTCGTCGAACCGCTCCGGCAGATCGAGCTCCCCGATTCGTTGCGAGGGCTCGTTGCAGCCCGCATCGACGGCCTGCCCCCCGAAGATCGGACTCTGCTCCTGTCGGCGTCGGTGCTCGGGCAACGCTTCCGGACCGATGCCCTGGCAGCGATCAGCGGGCTGACGCCCGAGGAATTGCGGAGCGGCCTCGCCGGCCTCGCTCGGCGCGAGCTTCTGACCGTCAGCACGGAGCCGACGCCGCTGGGTGACAACGTGAGCTTCGTCGAGGACCTCGTCCGCGAGGTCGCGTACCGCACCGTTTCCCGCCAAGAGCGGCAGTCGCTCCACCTGGCGGCGGCCGATTACCTGACGTCGGTGAATGAAGAGGAGCTTGTCGAAGCCATTGGCGGTCATCTGCTGGCGGCAGTTCGAGCCGACGCAGACGCGCCCGGCGCGGACGCCGTCGCTGGGCGCGCGCGTCTGGTCCTGCGTCATGCCGCTCACCGAGCGCTGACCCTCCATGCCTCGGATCGGGCACTGGAACACCTCGAGGACGCCCTCAGCCTCGCACCTGAACCCCCGGAGCGCGCTGACCTCCTGGGGGACACCGCCCAGGCGGCTCGCATGGCGGCCCACTTCGATCGGGCCGAGCGCTACCTCCTTGAGCAGATCGCGTACCACACGGGCGAGGGGCACGCCACCGACACGGCACGAGCTACCGCCCAGCTGGCGAGCCTCCTGCTAAGCGAAACAAGTCACGAGCGGGCCATCGGCGAGCTGGAGAGCGCGATCCAGGCGATCGGCGAACTCGACACCGAACCGGCCAGTGTGGAGTTGGCCGGGCAGCTGGCGCGTGCCCGGATGCTTGTCGGCGACGAGGAGGCGGCAGTGGAATGGGCGGATCGGGCCATTTCCGCCGCCGAGCGACTCGACCTGGTGGCCGTCGGAACCGACGCTCTCATCACCCGCGGCACGGCCCGCTACCGGATGGGTGAAATGTCAGGGGGTCTCGACGATCTCGAACGGGCGGTCAATGCGGCAGCGGAGGGCGACCTGCTGAGCACCGAGCTGCGGGCCCGCAATAACCTGGCGTGGCTGGTCGTGTCGGACGACCCGCGGGCGACGATGCGGACCGCGCAGCGAGGCCTGGACTTGGCCACCGCCATGGGTTTGGGCGACATGGCCCTACAGCTCGCAGACGTCGTCTCGCTGGTCGCCATCGACACCGGTCAATGGGACTGGGCGCTGGCCATGCTCGCTGATCTGGTGCCGCAGCCCAACCTGGCGCCCGCCCACCGGCTCGCATTTGCCGCCAACGGGGCGATTCTGCGAGGCCTCCGCGGAGAGTCGCATCCCGAGGCGGCGTTGGACGCCCTCGAGCCGATCGATCCCGAGACCGACCTGCAGCTGGTGGCGGGTCTCGACTATGCCCGTGCCTGGCTGGCCTTCCTCGACGCTCGATACGACGACGCTCGCGAGGCTGCTGATCGCGCGGCTGCGCGTGAGGTGGCGACGGGGGTAGAGCGCCACTATGCCCTTGCCCTCGCCACCCGGTCCAGCCTGTGGCTCGGTGACCTTCGGGCTGTCGAGATCGGCCTGACGGCATTGAGCGGGCTGCCAGTGTCGGGGCGCTTCGTCCAGGCCACGCAAGCCACCTTGGCTGCCGGCCTGGCAGCCCTCGAGGGGCGAGCGAGGGCAGGCGACTCTCACTATCCGGATTCGGCGGCATTGTGGCGTGCCCTCGACCTCCCGTTCCATCTCGCTCTCTGTCAGCTCGAGCGCCACCGCCTGACCGATGACCAGGCGGCCCTCGGCGAAGCGGTCCGCATCCTCGAATCGCTGGGTGGCGAGGGCGTCCTGCGAGCGATCGGCAACCCGGCTTGAGGACCCTCGACGGCTATCGCCGGCGAGGGCGACGCTCGCCGCGATCCACAATACGGCGGTGTTCCTGAGCGGCACAATCCTCAACGTCATCACAGTCCTCCTGGGTACCGGGATCGGCCTGCTCATCGGGCGGCGAATGCCGGACCGGATGGTGGAGAGTCTCGTCACCGGGCTCGGGTTCTTCACGATCCTCATCTCGATCTCGCTCGGACTGCGCCTCTTCACCGACCCCCTGGCGCAGCCCGGGGACGAGCTCGCGGTTCTGGCTGCCGTCCTAGCCGGGGTGGCCATCGGCGAGCTGCTGCGGCTCCACGACGGCCTCGAGGCGCTCGGAGCGTGGTTCCAGCGTCGGCTCGTCGGCGAAGGCGCGGCCGAATCCGGGTCCCGGGTCGCAGAGGGATTCGTCACGGCCAGCCTGGTGTTCTGCGTCGGGCCGTTGACGATCCTCGGCTCGCTCCAGAACGGGCTGACCGGCGACGCCCAGCTTCTGGCCATCAAGTCGCTGCTGGACGGCGTCGCGGCGATCGCCTTCGCTGCAGCGCTGGGGTGGGGCGTGGCCCTTTCGGCCCTCACTGTCCTCGTCATCCAGGGCGGGATCGCGGCCTTCGCCACGCTCCTCGAGCCGTTCTTCGACGAAGTCACGATCCTCGCGATCACGGCCACCGGTGGAATCCTGCTGATGGGAATCGCCCTCCGCCTCCTCGACCTCAAACCGGTCCGGGTCGCCAACTTCCTGCCGGCACTCGTCC
>DATFEC010000003.1:0-3283 GCA_035251655.1 Candidatus Limnocylindria bacterium
GCCTCTCGTTCCGCTACCAGCGCCGCGCGGAGCCGGCTCTGCGGGACGTGTCCTTCGAGGTCGCGCCCGGCGAGGTCCTCCTCGTCGCCGGACCGTCCGGCTGCGGGAAGTCGACGCTGATCCGGGCGCTGAACGGGCTGATCCCCCACTCATACCGCGGCGACCTGTCCGGGACGGTCCGCGTCGGCGGCCTCGACACGCGAACGACCCCTCTCCGCGGCCTGGCGCCCGTGGTCGGAACCGTCCTCCAGGACCCCACTCGACAGGTGGTCGCGTCCACGGTCCCGATGGAGCTGACCTTCGGTCCGGAGAACCTCGGCGTGGAGCGCGAGGAGATCGGTCGCCGACTGGCCCGCGTCGGCGCGGAGAGTGGGCTGGAGCCGCTCATGGGACGGACGACCGACGAGCTGTCGGGCGGGGAGAGCCAGCAGGTCGCCATTGGCGGGTCGCTCATGCTCGAGCCACGCCTGCTCGTCCTCGACGAGCCACTTGCGAACCTCGATCCGGTCGCCGCCTCTCGGCTCCTCGCCCTCGTCCGACGCCTGGCGGACGGCGGGACGGCGGTGGTCGTCGTCGAGCATCGGATCGAGGACGTCCTCGAGGCGCGCCCCAACCGCGTCCTGTACCTGGAGGACGGCGCGGTCCAGTTCCTTGGACCGATGGACGGCTTCCTGGCGAGCGCGGACCCGACCGCCGTCAAGCTGCCTTTCGAAGCCTGGCTGGGACGGGTCCGCGCCGGCGAGCTGCCACCGGGGGTGCCCGACGCAGACCGGCCGTCCCACAGGAGAAACGGCGCCGCTCCGCGGCTCGAGTGGCGGGACGTGGACGCCGGTTACGACGATCGCCCGGTGCTTCATGACGTGTCCGCCAGCCTGGGGCGTTACGAGCGGGTGGCCGTCCTCGGCCCCAACGGCTCGGGGAAGACGACACTGTTCAAATCGGCCATCGGGCTCCGCCCGCTGACGGCCGGGGACGTCCTGGTCGACGGCGTCACGACAGCCGGTCAGAGCGTGGCGGAGCGGGCATCGACCTTCGGCTATGTCTTCCAGAATCCGTCTCAGATGCTCTTTGCGCCCACCGTCCGCGACGAGCTGCTGTTCGGGCCGCGCAACGTGGGCCGAGCCACAGAAGATCACGACCAGATCGTGTCCGTCGCCCTGGCGCGGGTCGGGCTGTCCGACGAGGAGGACGGGCTCGAGGGGCGACCTCCGCGAACCCTTTCCCACGGGCAGCAGAAGCGATTGGCCATCGCCGTCGCGCTGGCTCTTGAGCCGCGCACGTTGGTCCTTGACGAACCGTCCGCCGGGCAGGACTATCGGAGCGCTACGGCGTTCATGCGGGAGGTTGGTCGGATCGCCGGACTGGAGAGCGTCTACTTCGTGACCCACGACGTCGACCTGGCGCTCACCCAAGCCGATCGCATCATCCTTCTCCGCGAAGGTCGTATCGCGGCCGATGGCGCGCCGCTGGAGGTGATCGCCGACCGGGAGCGGTGGATCGCCTGCAACCTGCGCGTGACCTCGTTGATGGAGGCCAACCTGAGGTGGGGAGCGCACTCGGGGGCCTTCCTGGGCCCGCAGGCCCTGGCCACCCTGGCCGCGGCTGCTGAGTTAGGAGGAGGCACGGACCACCCATGACAACGGTTGCACAGTCACAGCCACAGGCAGCACCAAGCCCGTGGTCGATCACGACCCGGACCATCGTCTACGCCGCCATCGGCGCGGCGATCATGGGCTTCATGAACTCGCTCACGTACGGCATCGGCATCCCGGGAACGGAGATCCAGGTCCGACCCCATTACGGGATCCTGACCTTCTTCGGCTTCGCCTTCGGACCGATCGTCGGGTTCATCACCGGGTTCCTCGGCGGGGTCATCGGAGACCACCTCACCGGCTACGGGGCGTTCACCGCCTGGCACTGGAGCGTGGCCAACGGTCTCGTCGGCCTGATCGCCGGTCTGTTCCCGTTCGCGATGGCCAGTCGGATGACGAGCACCGGCAGCAAGGCCCTCGTTGCTGCGGTGGCGGGTGTGGTCGCGGTCATCATCGGCTTCCTGTTCATCTTCATCGAGCTGATCATTCAGCCCGAGCTCGGGTTCGAGTACATCCTGACCATCGAGTACATCCCGGTGGTCATCGCGAACTGCATCGCGGCAGCGGTGGTGACGCCGATCCTCGTGCTGGCCTGGGACCCGATATCCGAACAACTCGGACGCTGACCCTGCGCGCCCGCTGACCGATGCGGGCGGCGTTCCGCTTCCTCGGTCGAGGGTCCTGGCTCGCCCGCCGGGACCCTCGCGTTCCCCTGCTCGTGGCGCTCACCTACGTGACGGCGACGACCCAGCTGCGGGACATCCGCCACCTCCTCGTCGCCCTGGTCCTCGCCTTCACGTACTACGCCATGGCCCAGATCCCGTGGCGCGCGGTGCGCGTCCAGTGGACGTACCTCGTCATCGTGGTCGCGGTGTTCTCGAGCCTGAACGCGATCCTCACCGGCGGCGGCGCCGGCTCGTTCGAGGGCGAGGAAACCCACGTCCTCTTCACCCTCCCGCTTGGGATCGAGGTCACCGCCGAAGGTGTCAGCCTGGCCGCGACCCGGTTCGTGCGGTTCCTCGGGATCGCCGCCGTCAGCTTCCCGGTGGCCTACGCGATCGCCCCGGGCGACCTCGGGCTGGCGCTCCGCCGGCTGCACCTCGGGGACCGCTTCTCGGTGATGGTCGACCTCACCGTCCGCTTCATTCCAACCATCGCCCACGAGTTCTCCGAGACCCTCGACGCGCAGCGGGTCCGCGGCTATGACCCGACGGCCCGGACCGGCGGCCTGCTGGCCCGCGTACGGCGAGTGACGCCGCTGTTCGTTCCGGTGACCGTAGGCTCGCTGGCGGGCGCCGAGGACACGATCGACGCCATGGACCTGCGGGGCTTCGGGACCGGGAAGCGGGTCTGGTACCGCCAGCTGCACATGGACGCCGCGTCCTGGGTGGTGGTGCTCGCGTTCCTGCTGTTCCTCGCCCTGGCGACCTACCTCAGCCTCACCGGCCAGTCCGCCCACTACCTGCTGC
Source organism: Candidatus Limnocylindria bacterium (assembly GCA_035251655.1). Lineage (GTDB taxonomy): Bacteria > Chloroflexota > Limnocylindria > QHBO01 > QHBO01 > DASTEQ01. The sequence goes on from DATFEC010000003.1 coordinate 3,062, forward strand.
CGTTCCTGGTGACCTGACCCGCCGTCCGCACCAGCCCGCTGAGCGTGGGGTCGTGGAATCGTCGTGGATAAGTCGCCCACCTACCGGCGAAAGTCGTGGATAAGGCGCTTGGCGAACCGTCGACCGTCCCGTATTGTTCCGGTTGTCCCGGAGGAGCCGGACGAGTCGGGAGATTGCATCAAGCGACCCGCCAGGTTCCTCCGGGGCGTTTTTGCGTCCGGT
>DATFEC010000298.1:0-3979 GCA_035251655.1 Candidatus Limnocylindria bacterium
TCGAGCTGCAGGTCTGGGTCGAGCGCCTCCATCAACGCCGTTTCCTGATCGCGCCCTTCATCGAGCCGGGTCGTGCCGGCGGCGCGAAGCTCACCCAGGTCGGCCTGCGTTGGCTGCTCGCTCACGAGGGCGGGAAGCCTCCTGATGTTCCCGTCGCGTTCAAGCCGGCAACCGACCGCGTCCGGGCTGAGGACGAAGCCGCCCGCCTGCCAAGAGCCCAAGTCTACGGCGCCCGGCGGTGACCGCGGCGAGCCTCGCCTCGCCTCCCGTGCTCGAGGACTACGTCGCCAGGAATCGCCTCAGGAACTGCCTGGTCCGGTCGTCGTCGGGGTTGTCGAGCATCTTCTCGGGTGGTCCCTCCTCGATCACCCGTCCCTCCTCGAGGAAAACCACCCGGTCGGCCGCCTCGCGGGCGAAGTGCATCTCGTGGGTGACGACGATCATGGTCGCCCCTTCGTGCGCGAGACCCTCCATGACCTTGAGCACCTCACCGATGAGTTCCGGGTCCAGCGCGCTGGTCGGCTCGTCGAAGAGGAGGACTTTGGGCTCCATGGACAGAGCTCTGGCGATCGCCACCCGCTGTTTCTGGCCGCCGGACAGACGGGCCGGGAACTCGTCGCGCTTCTCGGCGAGCCCGACCTTGCTGAGGTACTTTTCGGCCCGTTCAATGGCCTCGGCCTTGCTCACCTTGGCCACCTTCACCGGCGCCGCAATGCAGTTGTCCAGGACCGACATGTGCGGGAACAGGTTGAAGTCCTGAAAGACCATCCCGGCTCGCATCCGGATCAAGCGCATCTGTTCCTGGTGGGCCCGGCTGCGGGGCTTCAGCGGATCGGCGTCAACCCTCAGGCCGTCGATCTCGACCGAGCCGACCGTCGGCTCCTCGAGGAAGTTCACGCATCGGAGGAAGGTCGTCTTTCCGCTCCCGGAGCGGCCGATGAGCATCACCGCCTCAGCCTTGCGGACCGTGAGATCGACGCCGCGAAGGACATGGTTGTCGCCGAAGTACTTCTCGATTCCGATCGCCTGGACGATCGGATCTCCGAGCCGGCTGGTGTCGATGGGGTGGCTGATGTGCGCGGACGATGGCTGGCTCATCGGTCACCTCGGGCCATGCGCCGCTCGAGTCGTTCCTGGAAGTAGCTGAAGATGATGGTCAGGCCCCAATAGACCGCTGCGGCGATGAGCAGGGCTTCCAGGCTGGATAGCTCCCGCCGGCCGATGGTCGAGGCCCGCCACAGCAGTTCTTGGACGCCCAGAACGTACACGAGCGAGCTGTCCTTGATCATGGACACGAAGTCGTTGCCAATGGCCGGGATGACGATCCGGAATGCCTGGGGCAGGACGATGCGTCGCATGATCAGGCCCTCAGGCATGCCCAGCGCCTGGGCCGCCTCTCGCTGTCCCTTGGGGACGGCCTGGATGCCAGCCCGAAAGACCTCGGTCATGTACGCGCCGTAGTTGAACGCGAGGGCGAATATCCCGCCCACGAGGACGGGTAGCACGATCCCGAGCTGCGGCAGCGCCAGGTAGACGAAGAAGATCTGGACCAGCAGCGGCGTGCCCCGAACCAGGGAGACGTAGAGGGATGCGATCCCGTTGATGACCGGATTCCGTGACAGGCGGCCGAGGGCGCCGACGAGGGCCAGGCCGGTGGCGAAGGTGATCGAGGTCAACGAAATGAGGATCGTGATCCCGGCGCCGCCGATGATGAACGGACCGGCCGACGCGATGAATTCGGTGTTGATGTTGCCGGTCAACCACAGCACCGCCAACAGCGCGCCCACGAGCGCGAACCACGTCATCCAGAACCAGAGGCGGAACGTGATCTTGCGGCGGCGGTTGGCAGCCTTGACCTGCTCGAGGATGGGTGCCGGGGCTGATACCGGCGGGGCAGCGGCGGTCATGATGGGTTCCTCTCCTGGATATGGAACGGGGACGCTTGCGCGTCCCCGTTCCGTGGGCCTGGACGGACTCGGCTCCTAATCAGCCTTGGTCGTGATATCGATCCCATACCACTGCAGGCTCAGGTCGGTGAGGGTCCCGTCCTCGTGCATCGCGTTCACGATATCGGTGAGCTCGGTCATGAACGCATCGTTGTTCGGACCGCTCTTATCGGTCGCCGCGGCGAGTGGCTCGTAGAAGATCGGGTCGCCAACCTCCACGATAGCGACGCCGCCTTCGATCGCAGCGGCCACGGTTGTCGACGAGCTGATCCACCCTTCGAAATCGTCGCGCCCTGCCTCGATGGCCTCGGCGCACAGCGCGTCGGTCTCGAGCACCACCGGTTCGATGCCCTCCGGGACCGGGGCCAGCTCCGACCCGTCGCCCAGGACCAGATCGCCGTTGATCCAGTCAAGGTATGTGGTTGCCGCAGCCACGCAGACCCTCGTGCCCGCGAAGTCCTCGATGCTGGTGATCCCCGAGGCCTCCGTCGCGGCGAACTGGGCCGGGGTGAAGTAGTACGGCGGCGAGAAGTCCAGGACCTCGAGCCGGGGTTCGGTGATCGTGATCGAGCCGACGGACAGGTCCCACTGGCCATTCCAGCCACCGGCCTGGACGAGATCGAACGTGGGCGTCACGAACTCGACTTCGACGCCGAGCCGCTCCGCGATTTCCTTGGCGACGTCGATGTCGAACCCAATCAGCTCACCGTTGTCGTCGAGAAACGATTGCGGCTCGTAGTTCGGGTCTGTGGAGACCTGAATGGTGCCGTCGTCCTGGACGGTCTGGAGGAGGTCCCCACCCCCTCCTGAACAGGCAGCCAATGCGATCGCCAGCCCCGCTACCAGGGCGGCGCGTCGTGCAGCAGACTTCATTCCTCTCCTCCAATGGGCGGTGGCAGCCGTCAGTCGGGCTCGTCTATCGTCTGCCGCTCGCGTTAGAGCGTCGTTGTAGCACTTCGGATGGCTGCGCGGCAAGGCTTCGGAACTCTATGGCGGTGATCGCGAGCGCGGCTGCTAGCATGCCGCGGATGTCGGCCCTGTCCAGCCGCCCGCTGCTCATGTTCGGCCTGCTCGTCGCACTGGGGATCGGGGTCTGGGCCGCGGCGACCCTCCTCATCGAGCGCGATCCGACGTTCGTCCGGGAACGACCCTGCCCGGAAAGCTCCTTCAACTGCGTCACGCTCAACGTCCCGCGCGATCACGCGGAAGCCGGGGGGGAAACGTGGGAGGTCACCTTCGCCATCCAGCGGGCCCTGAGCGGGACGCGTGATGAGGTGCTGGTCTACGCCACCGGCGGCCCGGGAACGTCCGGGATCGCGGTCGCGGACGACTACACGACCTACTTCGACCCCGAAGTCCCCGAGCGCTACGACATCGTCTTCTTCGACCAGCGCGGAATCGGTCTGTCGCAGCCGCTGCAGTGCCCGAAGTCCTCGCTCGTCTGGTACACGACGCCCGAGATCCCGACCGGCACGGCGGCCGAGGCCGAGGCGTTCCGCGCCGCCACCGAGGAGTACGTCGCCGACTGCGTGACGGAGTCCGGGGTCGATCCGGGCGACCTGGATCTGTACGCCACGTCCCAGGCGGTGGAGGACCTGGAGGCCTTCCTGGCGTGGCACGGCGCCGAGGAGGTTGTCCTGTTCGGCGAGAGCTACGGCACCCAGTACATGCAGGCGTATGCGGCCGTCCACCCGGAGCGCGTGGCCGCTCTGGTGATCGACGGTCCGATCGACCTGACCGTGGACGGGCACGACTACTACGCCGAGGCTACCGAGGCCTCGGCCGCCGTCCTCGCCGATGTTCTGGGCGCCTGCACCGACGACCCGGCGTGCCGCGCCGACGTCGCGGGAGAGGACGCGCTGGACGCGTACGACCGGCTGGTCGACGAGCTGCGAGATGGACCGATGAGCTTCGACTTCGTGACCGCTGCCGGCGCCGTCGAACGCCGGTCGTTCGGGCTGAACGATCTCGAGACCGCCGCGGGAAGCTGGCTCACGCCTTCGACCGACCGGATGTTCCTCCAGCGGGCCATG
>DATFEC010000253.1:0-3790 GCA_035251655.1 Candidatus Limnocylindria bacterium
GGGCCGCGGCTGCGCGGGCGTCTCCGAGGTGCTCCGGGGCGAGCGAATGGGGTCGGCCGGTCAAGGACTTTCCTCCTGGGGCGGCGGGAATTGTAGCCCGCCTATACTCGGCCTCGGAATGGCGTTCCAGATGCCGATGGATCCGCGCGAGGAGCGTCGCGCTCGGAACGTGGGCTGGGTCATGACCATCCTGTCGGTCATCCTCGTCGCACTCCTCGCGTACCTCGGATATGCCGCCTGGGTCGGATCCGAGCGGCTCGTCGACCCGGAGGCCAGCCGCGTCTGCCGCCTGCCATCCGCTTACGGTTGGTCGTACCAGGCGATCAATTACGACCAGGCCTCCGATGCCGCCCTGGCCGCGGAGCCGGATCCCGACAACTGCACCGCCGTCGGTCAGCCGGCGGGCACTGAACTGGTCGCCTCGGACGGCACGCGCCTCGCGGGGTGGTACATCCCGGCCGCGGCGCCCATCGGTCCAGCCGGGCCGACCGTGGTCCTGGTGCATGGCCACGCGAGCAACAAGAACGCCCTCCTGCCGCTGGCCGAGGTGCTCCACGCGGACTACAACGTCGTCCTCTTTGACCTGCGCAACCACGGGCAGAGCTTTGGCACCCAGACAACCGCCGGGGTTCGCGAGCGGCTCGATCTCGAGGCGATCGTGGCATGGCTGGCCGCGACGCATGCTCCCGCCGAGGTCGCGGTCTTCGGGTCGTCGATGGGTGGCATCGCCGCCACCTCGGCCGTGGCCTCGGGACTGCCGGTCCACGCGCTCATCCTTGACTCCACCCCGGCCGGGGTGGCGGGGGCGACCGAGCGCGAGATCGCCGAGATGGGCTATCCGCTGGCGCTCCCGGCGTCCTGGGCAGTCATGCTCGGTTCGCTCTTCCGCACCGGTGTCGATGTCACGGCCGCCGATCCGGAGGTGACGATTGACGGCCTGGGCTCGGTCCCGGTCCTCATCCTGCAGGGGACGGCGGACCGATTCCTCGAAGCCGATACCGCCGAGCGATTGGCGGCGGCAGCCCGCGATGCGGGGGTCGACGTCGAAGTGCAGACCTGCGAGGGCGCCGAGCACAGCCGCCTGGACGAGGTCTGCCCCGATGAGTACCGCACGTGGGTGCTAGGCTTCCTCGCCCGCTCGCTGGGAGACTGACCCGCCCACACCTGCAGGGGAGCCGATGACGACAATCGCCGCGCCAGACGACGCCCGAACCGCCGAGGACACCCGTTTCGACGAGGTGATCGAGCGCTGGTTCGATGATCGGCTCGAGCTCCAGCCGGAGTGGGCGACCTATCTCGGCATCCACCGACACGATCATCGGCTGTCGCCCGGTGGACGGGACGGCATCGAGGCCGACGTAGCCTTCACACGTGCCGCCATTGCGGCGATGGAGACCTTCGACCCCGATCAGCTGTCCCCGAATCGTGCGCTCGACCGCGACCTCGTCATCCATGAGGGCCGCCTGAACCTGTTCGAGCTCACGGAACGACGCTCATGGCAGGGCCGGTCAGACGCGGCAGAGGCGATTGGTGGGGCGTTGTTCCCCCTGTTCACCCGAGATTTTGCCCCGCTCGCCGAGCGGGTGGAAAGCATCGCCGCCCGCCTGGAGGCTTCGCCCCGGTATCTCGAGGAGACGCACGACCGGGTCGAGCGGCCGGTCGCGCTGTGGACCGAGATCGACATCCAGTCGGGCGAGACGCTCCCCGAGTTCCTGGACACGATCCTGCAGGCAGCCCGCGACCAGGGCGTCCCGGGTGCCACCGTGTCGCGCTTGGAGCGGGCGATCGCCGGAACCGCGACCGCGCTCGACGCCCACCAGGCGTGGCTGCGCGACGACGTCATGCCACGGGCGGACGCCGAATGGCGGACCGGGCCGGATGGGTTCGAGGAGATGGTCCGCCTCCGCGCCTTGGAGGCCACCGGGGACGAGATCCTGGCCGTCGGCGAGGAGATGCTGGGCGAGGCCCACGCGCAGCGTGACGCGGTCTGTGGCGAGATCGATCCGAATCGCTCCTTGCAGGGGGTGGCCGATCTCGTGAAGAACGACTATCCGGCGACCTTCGGCGAGGCGCTGGAGGAGTACCGGCATTCGATGGATCGGGCTCGGGCCTTCGTCCTCGAGCACGATCTCGCCACCTTGCCGCCGGTCGACAACCTGGTGGTGATCGAGACGCCGTCGTTCATCCGGCACCTGGTCCCGTTCGCCGCGTACTTCGAGCCGGCCCGCTTCGACGCGGTCCCGCAGGGCACGTACATCGTTACCCCACCCGAGACGCCGGAGATGATGCGGGAGCACAACTACGCGTCGATCTCGAACACCTCGGTCCACGAGGCGTACCCCGGCCATCACCACCAGCTGGCGGCTGCCGTCACCAACCCCAGCCTCGTTCGTCTGTTCTCCGGCTCGCCCGAGTTCAGCGAAGGCTGGGCGTTCTACACCGAGCGGATGATGAAGGAGGCCGGTTTCGATGACACGCCCACCCATCGGTATGTCCAGCTGACCGATGTCATCTGGCGAGCGACGCGGATCATCCTCGACGTCCGGCTGCACCGCGGTGACATCGGCTGGGAAGCGGCTGTCGATCGCCTGGTGGAGGAAACCGGGTTCGAGCGACCCGCGGCAGTGGCCGAGGTCAAGCGCTACACCTCGACTCCGACGTACCAGCTGTCGTACCTCTACGGGCGCCACATGATCGAGGCCCTGCGGCGCGAGGTCGAGGCCCGCGAAGGCGTCGCCTTTGACCTGAAGCGCTTCCACGACACGCTGCTGTTTGGCGGGACGATGCCGGTTTCCTTCGCGCGGCGCCTGTTCAACCGTTGAGGTCGCCCATTCGCGCCGGTCTCGTGGCGGTGATCCTGCTCACGGCCTGCCAGGGCGGCGGTCTGCCCTTGGGACCTGCCTTTGAATGTCCCACCACCGCCCCCGTCGTGCCCGTGACTGGGGCAGCGGCGAGCCAACAGCCCTCGACGGTGGCAGCAGACCCATCCGCATCCGCGGGGCCGACCCCGCTGAACGCGGATGAGGTCCTGGCGGGGGTAACCGGGGTGCGTGTGGAAACGTCGCTCGGCAGCTTCACCATCGAGCTGCGCGCGGATGCGGCTCCGCTCGCGGCCGCGAACTTCGTGGCCCTCGCCCGGTGCGGGTTCTACGACGGCGTGACGTTCCACCGGGTACTCGCCGGGTTCGTGATCCAGGCCGGTGACCCGAACACCCGCGAGAACCAGGGCGACTTCGAGGGGCTCGGCACGGGCAACCCCGGCTACGGCTTCGAGACCGAGGTACCGCCCGAAGGGGTGAACTACGACCCGTACGCCGTGGCCATGGCGAACGCGGGGATCCCGAACAGCAACGGCAGCCAGTTCTTCGTGTGCCTGACCGATCTGAACACCCGCCTCCCGCGGGCCTACTCCATCTTCGGGAACGTCACCGAGGGTCGCGAAGTGGTCGATGCCATCGGCCAGGTTGAGGTGAACCACCCGGCTCTCGGTGTACCGGTCGACCCGGTCGTGATCAACTCGATGGAGGTCCTCACGGCGGAAAGTACGCCCTCCTCGGACGGTCCCTGAGTACGAAAATCCGCTCCGAAAAGTAAAGGATTCTTCATTCCAAAGTGTTGACCCTACCCGCCGGGTCGGATATCATCGGTCCGCTGTTCGCACAGCGATTCACCACTGGTCGCAGGGTCATGGGTAGGTTTGGGTAAGGGTAGTGCGGGAAACCGCGCGTGACAGATGCCCCCGCGATTAGCGAATCCGGCAGCAATGAAGGCCCCTCTTCGGAGGGGCCTT
>DATFEC010000188.1:0-2115 GCA_035251655.1 Candidatus Limnocylindria bacterium
CGTGAGCCCAGCCGCCTACCGTCCCCTGGCTGACGTTCGACTGACCGATGCCGCCTCGGTCGGCGGCAAAGCCGCCAGCCTTGGCGAGCTGATCGCCGCCGGCGTCCGCGTTCCCGACGGCGTCGTCCTGGTGAGCGACCACGTGGACGATGCCCTCGTTCGCGAGGCCACGGCCACCCTCGGCACGGGCCCATACGCCGTCCGCTCGAGCGGGGCCAGCGAGGACGGCGCTGAACATTCGTTCGCCGGTATGTACGAGTCGGTTCTCAATGTTCCGCCCACCGGGCTGACGGAGGCCGTCGAGCGGGTGCTGGGGAGCGCGCGCGCGGCTCGGGTGGATGCCTACGGCGCAGGGGCGAACGGCCACGTGGTTGTCCTCATCCAACGGATGGTTGCGCCGGTCGCCGCCGGCGTGGCGTTGACGGCCGACCCGGTGACCGGCGATCGCGCGAGCTGCATCGTCACCGCCGTCAACGGACTCGGCGATCGGCTGGCGTCGGGGGAGGCCGCAGGTGACGAGTGGGTCGTCATCGGCGACCGGGCGACGGCGCGCCGGCGGAGCGAATACGCCATCCGCGAGCAGCAGGCTGTCGCCGTCGCCGGCGAGGCGCGCCGGATCGCGGCAGCGCGCGGGGTGCCCCAGGACGTGGAGTGGGCGATCGACAAGGCCGGAGCCATCTGGATCCTCCAGGCGCGACCCATGACCGCCCTGCCGGAAGTCGTCAGCTGGGCGTCGCCGGCCGCCGGCGGCTACAGCCGGTCGTTCCGCTTCGGTGAGTGGATCGGTGCGCCGGTCACCCCGCTGTTCGAATCGTGGCTGCTGTCGACGCTCGAGGTTCGCCTCCACGCCCAGCTCCGGGAGTGGATTGGTCAACGGGCACCACTGCCGCACCACGTCACCGTCAACGGCTGGTACTTCTACTCGCTCAACTGGATTGCCCCGCGGAACATGCTCCGGAGCCTGCCCAGCATCCTCGCCCATGCCATCCGTGAGCCGAGGATGATCGCGGGGATCATCCCCCCGCTGGTTCACCACGCCTACCCGGTGATGGAGCGCGCCTGGCGGACCGATCTCCAGCCACGCTACCGCGCGGCCGTGGCCGCTGCCGACGCTCGAATCGACACGGCCCGAGTCGCCGACCTGCCGGTGTTGATCGACGAGCTCGCGGATCGGGCCGGCGAGTACTTCGCCTCGCTGGTGGCGCTTGCCGGCGCCGCCTACAAGGCCGAGAGCAACCTCGCCCGTTTCTATCGCGCTCACCTCGTCGAGGCAGTCGGCCCGAGCCACCTGCCGCTCGTGGCCGGTCTTGTCGAGCCGACCGGTCCAGCTGCCCACGCGGTCACGTCACTCGACTGGGTCGAGGCTCCGACGGCCTCTCCCGCTCCTGCCACCGACCACGATCGGCAGGTCGCCGCCCGTCGGCAGGCGGAGTCAGCCGCCCGGGAAGCGTTGGACGGCAATCCTCGCCGCTTAGCCCGGTTCGAGCAGCTGCTGTACCACGGTCAGCATCTCGTCCCCATCCGCGAGGAGCAGGTAGCCGAGTGGACGCTGCCATGGCCGATCATGCGTCGTGCCGTCGTCCGCATCGGCCAGGCCCTGGCGGAACGCGGCGCCATCGGTCAGACGGGCGATGTCTTCTTCCTGACTCGGGATGAGGCCCTTGCCGCCCTCGCAGGTCGAACGCTGGATCCGTCGGCCGATCCAGCCGCGCGCCGAGCCACCCGGGAGCGCCAGTCGCGGCTCGCGGCTCCACTCCGGATCGGCCGCATGCACCCGGCGCTCGAACGCTTCTTTGAGCGTGCCCCGAAGGGGTTTGGCGCGACCCGTTCCGATCGGGCGATCGTTGCGGGCGTCCCCGCTTCGACGGGACGGGTCACCGGCTCCGTCCGCGTCATCCGCGGCCCGGACGACTTCGACACTCTGCTCGAGGGCGAGATCCTGGTGGCCCCCGTCACGGCACCGGCCTGGACACCGCTGTTCACCCGAGCGGCCGCGGTGGTGACGGATGTCGGTAGCCCGGCCGCCCACGCGTCGATCATCGCCCGCGAGTACGGCATCCCCGCCGTGGTCGGCTGCGGCGATGCCACCGCACGCCTGCGGACCGGGATGGTGGT
>DATFEC010000229.1:0-2150 GCA_035251655.1 Candidatus Limnocylindria bacterium
GGATGCATGGGTCTCCGGTAGCCTCGTCGCTCACGACCCGTCCACCAATCAGGGAGGAGATCCATCGTGAAGACTCATCGAGCATTGATGCTCGGCGGACTGGTCGTCGTCCTGGCCGCTTGCCAGCCGTCCGCCAGTCCAGCGGACAGCGAGGCACCGAGCACCGTCGAAAGCATGGCTCCCGGCGAGAGCAGCGCGCCCTCGGAGGCCGCCGGCCTGGCACTGACGGTCGTCGAGACGACCGCTGGCTCGGCGTTGGCTGGCGAGGGTGGGCTGACCCTCTACATCCACGCCGACGAAGGGACCGGCGACTTCGTTTGCGTCGACGACTGCCTCGCGAACTGGCCTGCCCTGGAGGCGCCAGTGGACGCGGGCGCCGCGGATGCGAGCCTGTTGGGCGAGGTGACCCGCCCCGACGGCCTGGTCCAGGTGACGTACAACGGCTTCCCGCTGTACTACTTCGCCGGGGACTCGGCCGAAGGCGACGCCACGGGCGATGGCCTGAACGGCGTCTGGTTCATCGCCGACCCCGCCGGGAACTGACCTGATCGAAGACTAGGCGAAGTCCCCCGTCCGCGACAGGACCACCGCAACGGCGGCCGCCGACACCGTCTCGCTGCGCAGGATGCGCGGCCCGAGGCTGGCGGTGGTCGCCGCCGCACGTTCGGCGGCCCTCACCTCGTCCGGAGTGAACCCGCCTTCCGGACCGATGACCAGGCGCTCCATCGGCGGCAGCTCTGACAGTCGGGCGCCGGTCGAGCGCTCGAGCAGGAGGACCGATCGCGGACCGATGACCTCGGACAGCCCGACCGGAGCGGCGACCTCGGGAACGACGCCGCGCTCCGACTGCTCGGCCGCTTCGCGGGCCACCGAACGAAGGCGAGCCAGTCGCGCGGGTGAGATCTCGCGGGCGACGCATCGCTCGGTCACGATCAGCTCGAACCGGCTGACCCCGATCTCCGTCCCCTGCCGGACCACGGTTTCGAGGTGGTCGCCCTTCAGCAGGGCCTGGGCCACCGTCAGCCGGTGACGCGGCTCCCCGACTGACGGGGCGCGCTCGAGCACGACCAGCTCCCCGCCGGCAAGGCGGCAGCGAACCTCCTGTCCGTCGCCCTCCAGGACGACGAGCTCGTCACCGTCCCGCAGACGCAGCACGCGCGTGACCTGGTAGGCGATCGACTCCGGCAGCGGGAAGTGGTCAGCGGTCACCGTCCCCGTCTCCACGAAGAATCGGTGCGTGGTCATGCCACGCGACTGAAGCGAACCGTCACCCAATCGCCCTCCGTGATCCACTCGACGGACTCGAGACCGACGCCGGCGAGCGCGGATTCGACCTCGTCGGCACGGGTCTCGATGATGCCCGAGGCGATCAGCGAACCCTCGTGCGCGGTGTGCGCTGCCAGGCGCGGGGCAAGGTCGACGAGGACACTCGCGACGAGATTGGCCACCACTAGCGGGAACCTCTCGCCCGCGTCCTCGGCCAACGTACCGTGGCGAACCGCGAACCGTTCCGCGAGCCCGTTCGCCTCGGCGTTCCGGAGCGTCGCCTCGACGGCCAATTCGTCCGTGTCAACCCCGACTACCCGCTCCGCGCCCAGCAGCAGGGCGGCAATGCCGAGGATTCCGGACCCGCATCCCACGTCGAGGACGGCTGGCGGCATCGGGGCGACGGTCTGGAGCAGCTCGAGACACGCCCGCGTCGTCGGATGGAGCCCGGTGCCGAACGCCATTCCCGGGTCCAGCCGGACGACGAGATCGGCGCCGGACGGGACGTCCAGCCAGGTGGGAACGATCGTCAGGCGCCCGATGCGGATGGGCTCGTACCCATCGCGCCAGGCAGAGGCCCACGTGGCATCGTCGGTCGTCGTGACCGACAGCGCGCTCATCGGTCGGAGGTCGAAGGCTCGCAAGTGCCAGAGCGCACGCTGCGTCCGATCGATGGCATCGCTGGCCCCGGTGTCGTCCGGGATCCAGGCGGTCACGCGATAGCCGGCTGCCGGGTCGGGCCGGAGGGCCTGCTCGTCGCCGTCGACGGCCGTCAGCTCCAGCGGCTCGATGGCGCTGCCCCGCCCGAGGCGACCAAGGATCTCGGTCACGGCCTCCACCGCCTCGACGTCCGCGTCCACGCTGAGAGCCAGCCAGCGCATGGG
>DATFEC010000182.1:0-3119 GCA_035251655.1 Candidatus Limnocylindria bacterium
GCCGAGCTCGCCGACCGGGTGCGATGGGAAGACGCGGAGGTGAACGACCTCCAGCGACGAGTGAGCAATTCGATCCTCGTCACCCTCGCCACCCAGCAACCCATGGCGCGCGATCTGCGCGAGCTCCTCGCCCTCTACCACGCCGCGGTGGAGCTCGAGCGGATGGGCGACTACGCGGGCAACATCGCCAAGCTTGCCCAGCAGCTGGCGTCCGAGCCGGAGGTCCCGCTGTTCGGCCAGATCCCGATCATGGAGCGCTTGTGCCGATCGCAGCTGCGGGCGGCCATGCGCGCGCTGGTGGACGTCAGCGAGACCGATGCGCGGGCCGTGGCCGCGAACGACGACGAGCTCGACCGGTTGTACGACGCGGTCTATCGCGGCGCGATGGAGCTCATGCAAGCCGATCCGAGCCGCGTTCCCCAGGCGACGCACCTGATCTTCATTGCCCACCACCTCGAGCGGCTCGGCGACCGAGTCACGAACATCGGTGAGGACGTCGTGTACCTGGCCACCGGTCAGGTCGAGGACCTGAACTGAAGCGGACCATCCTGATCGTCGAAGACGACCGCACCCTGCGGCAGGCGCTGGCGTTCAACCTCGAGCGGGAGGGCTACCGGGTGGCCAGCGCGGTTGACGGTGAGCAGGCACTGGCCGCCGGGCGCGAGCGCCGCGCCGACCTCATTCTGCTCGACCTCATGCTCCCCGGGATGAGCGGCCTCGAGGTGCTCCGCACCCTCCGACGGGAGGGCGTTGACACGCCGGTCATCGTCCTTTCGGCGAAGGGCGAGGAGGTCGACCGTGTGGTCGGCCTGAAGGTTGGCGCCGACGACTACGTCCCCAAGCCGTTCAGCCGGCCGGAGCTCCTGGCCAGGGTCGAGGCCGTGCTCCGGCGAAATCGACGAAGCGGCTCGGATACCGATGCTGGAAGGGAGATCCTGACCTCCGGCGCGATCCGCGTGGACCCCGGCCGGCGAGAGGTCAGCGCCGGTGAACACGCCCTCGACCTGACGACCAGGGAGTTCGACCTGCTCGCGTTCCTCATCGCGCACCCTGGCCAGATCTTCACTCGGCAGCAGCTGCTCGCCCGGATCTGGGGCTACGACTACGACGGGACCGATCGCACCGTGGACGTCCACGTCAGCTGGTTGCGGACCAAGCTGCGAGCCATCGACGGGCACGATTACTTCCGGACCGTGCGCGGCGTGGGCTACGCGTTCCGTCCCCGGCCGTGACCGATCCGTCGGCCGAGACGCTGGCCGCGGTTCTCGCCCTACGAGGCGACGACGCGCTGGTCGTGACCGATGGGACGCTCCGCGTGGTCGAGGTATCGGCAGAGGCCGCGGATCTAGCCGAGCGGTCGGTGGATGAGCTCCGCGGGCTGAGCCTGATCGCGGCCTTCGGGTCGGCACCGCTCGACGAGCTGGCACGGGCGGCGCACGAGTCGGGCGAGCCGCGAAGCGGGGAGGCCGCGCTCGGTCAGCTGTCAGGTCGCCAGTTCGAGGTGCAGGCCGTGCCCCTGCCGGCCGGTGGCCTGCTCCTGTGGATGCACGATGTCACGGCAGCGCGCCGCGCGGCACAGTCCCGGCGGGACGTGGTGGCCAACATCAGCCACGAGCTTCGCACGCCGCTGTCATCGATCAAGCTCCTCGCGGAGACGCTGTCCGATGGGGCGGTGGCGGATGCCGAGACCGGTCGCGACTTCGCGGTCCAGATCCAGCGCGAGGTCGACCACCTCGCTCAGCTGGTGGACGAGCTCCTCGACCTGTCGATGATCGAATCAGGCGAGACGGAGCTTGTGATCGAGACGGTTGCCCCCATGCGAGTGCTCGACGACGTGGCTGAGCGTATCGGTCCCATCGCCGCCCGTCGCGATGTCACTGTCCGGTCCGTGGGTCCCGACCATGACGCGGACCGTGGCCGGATTCGGGTGGCCGCCGACCCTGCCCGGCTGTCGCAGGCACTTCTCAATCTGGCGCACAACGCCGTGAAGTACTCCCACCGCGGCGGCGAGGTGCGGCTCGGCTGGGATCCGTCCGCCGCCGGGGTCACGTTCTGGGTGGCGGACGACGGGCTCGGCATTCCGCTCGCCCACCGAGAGCGGATCTTCGAGCGGTTCTACAAGGTCGACCGCGCCCGCGCCCGCGGCGAGCCCGACGGGTCGCGCCGCGACGAGGGCGGCGCCAGCGCTGGGCTGGGTCTCGCCATCGTCCGCCACATCGCCGAGGCGCACGGGGGAACCGTCGGCCTGGAGAGCGAGGAGGGCGTTGGTTCGACGTTCTGGATCGAGGTGCCGCGGGCTGGGGCCTGATCCTCTACTCGCTGGCGGCAGCCGCTTCCGCGCGAAGAGCGCGGATCATCGGCACCCGGGGGTCGTTCGGCGCCATGGCCAGGAACTCGTCGAAGGCCGCCAAGGCGGTGTCGGCGTCGCCTTCCCCCTGCCAAGCGATGAGGCCGCGGAAGAAGGGGACGTCCGCTGAATCGGGTGCCAGCTCGGCCAGCGCTTCCGTCGCCGCCGCGGCATCGGTCCAGGCTCCGGCGCGGATGTACGCGGTGATCAGCCTGCCGTACGGCTCGGGATCGTCGGGCGCCTGACCGATGAGTGCGAGCAGAACGATGGCCGCCCGCTGGAGATCCTCGGCACTGGCGCCAGCAAGGTAGGCATCGGCGAGGTCCGACAGCGCTTCGGTGTCAGACGCGTCCGCGGCCACGTCGTCCAGCAGCCGCTCGATCTCAGCCTGGCGCCGAGCCTCAGCCGCCTCGGCCTCGGCCAGGGGCTGGTTGACGACCGTGTCGGCCGCCAGGCCGTACGGCTCAGGCAGGAAGAAGCCGATGCCGAGCAGCACCACGAGACCAATGGCGACGGCGACCGCCATCCGACGCGCCTGCGGCGAGGACTCCGTAGAACGCGACGCGGGACGGGAAGCCGCCCTTGACTCCGTCGGCTCCTCTACTCGTTCGACCTCGGCGGCCGCGGGGCTGGGGGAGAGAAGCCAGGCGGCCAGGACGAGCGCACCGACGCCGGTGACCAGCAACGGGACCAACCACGGGGCGATGCCCGGTGGCGTGAGGAGGATCCACGACCCATACCGGGCGACGAACGACTCGCGGATCTCCTCCGG
>DATFEC010000192.1:0-6789 GCA_035251655.1 Candidatus Limnocylindria bacterium
GAGGCGTACGGGTCCTGGAACACGATCTGCATCCGCCGCCGGTAGCGCTTGAGGTCGTTGCCCTTGAGATGGGTGATGTCCACCCCGTCGAAGATGATCTTCCCGCCGGTCGGCTCGATGAGGCGGAGCAGGGTCCGACCGACCGTCGTCTTGCCGCAGCCCGACTCGCCGACCAGGCCCAGCGTTTCTCCGCGCCGGATCTCGAAGCTCACGTCGTCGACGGCTTTCACGTCCCCGACTTTCCGCTGCAGCAGTCCGCCCCGGAGGGCGAAGAACTCGGAGAGGTGCTCGACCTGGACCAGGGCCCCGTTCGAAGGCTCCGCCGTCACTGGACCTTCGCTCCCGCGATCCGCGATCCGTCGGTCTGGTGGTAGATCCAGCAGCGGACGTCGTGGCCGCCGAAGTCACCGACCGGGCGAAGCTCGGGATGCTCCGTCGTGCAGTGGGGCACGTTCTGCGCCACGCGAGGCACGCAGCGCGGCGCAAATCGACAGGCAGCCGGCAGGTCGATGAGGTTCGGGACGGAGCCGGGAATAGTGGTCAGCTCGTCATGGACCTGGCCCAGGGTGGGGACTGAGCCGATGAGCCCGCGGGTGTACGGGTGCTTGGGGTCGGCGAACAGGGTGGTCGTGTCCGCGTGCTCGACGATCTCGCCGGCGTACATCACCGCCACCCGGTCGCACATCTCGGCCACGACCCCGAGGTCGTGGGTGATGAGGATGATCGCGGTCCCGGTGTCGGCCTGGAGGGCACGCATGAGGTCGAGGATCTGTGCCTGGATGGTGACGTCCAGGGCGGTCGTCGGCTCGTCGGCGATGAGCAGCTCCGGCTCACAGGCGAGAGCCATGGCGATCATCACCCGCTGGGCCATCCCGCCCGACAACGAGTGCGGAAACGCCTCCAGCCGCCGCTCGGGGTCGGGGATGCCCACCATCCGCAGCAGCTCCGCGGCCCGGGCCCGGGCGCTTCGGGTCTTCATCCCCTTGTGGATCTCCAGGACCTCGGCGATCTGGCGGCCGACGTCGTACACCGGGTTCAGGCTGCTCTGGGGCTGTTGGAAGATCATGCTGATCCGCTCCCCGCGGAGCTTGCGCAGCGGCTCGGGGCCCAGGGTTCGCAGGTCCACGTCGTCGAAGAGGATCTCGCCGGCCTCGATCCGGCCCGGCGGAGCGACGAGGCCGAGAATGGACAGCGCGCTGACCGTCTTGCCGCAGCCCGACTCCCCCACCAGGCCGAGGATCTCGCCGCGGTCGACGTGGAAGTCGACCCCGGTCACCGCGCGCACCACCCCATCGCTGGTGTGGAACGCCGTCTGCAGGCCACGGACGTCGAGCAGCCGCTCGCCCGGACGCCCCACCCGGCGGGGGATCTCGCTGATCTCGGCCACGCTCACCGGTCGCCGCTCATCGGTTGAGGCGGGGGTCGAGCGCGTCGCGGAGGCCGTCACCGAACAGGTTGAAGCCGAGGACGCTGATGGTCAGGGCCACGCCGGGGGCCAGGATGAGCCACGGAGCGTTGAACAGCTGGTTGCGGTCGAGGGCGATCATCGAGCCCCACTCGGCCAGGGGTGGCTGGGCGCCGAGGCCGAGGAACGACAGGGCGGCGACCTCGAGGATGGCGCCGGCGATGCCCAGGGTGCCGGCCACGATGATCGGAGTCAGCGAGTTCGGGAAGATCCGACGGAACAGGATCCCGCGCCGCGACTCGCCAAGGGCCCGCGAGGCGGTGACGAAGTCCCGCTCGCGGACGGTCAGGACCGAGGCCCGCATGACGCGGGAGTAGACCGGGATGGCCACGATCCCGATCGCCAGCTGCGCGTTCAGCAACCCCGGACCCAGGACGGTCACGATGGCGATGGCGAGCACGAGGGCCGGAAATACGAGGAAGATGTCCATGATCCGCATCAGGACGTTGTCTGCCCCGCCGCCCAGGAACGCGGCGGATGCTCCGATCACCGACCCGATGATGATGGCGAAGGTGACGGTCAGGACACCCACATAGAGCGACACCCGCGAGCCGTAGACGACCCGGCTGAACACGTCGCGACCGTTGCGGTCGAGCCCGAGCAGGTGCTGTGGGCGGTCCTCCGGGCAGCCGAGGAGGTGGATGCAGGGTGCGTACTCGCCATTGGCCTGCGACAGCCCCTCGTCGATGCCGACCGCCCGGTCAGGATCGTGGGTCGCGATGAACGGCGCAAAGATCGCGGTCGTGATGAGGATCGTCAGCAGGAACAGGCCGACCTGGGCCGAACGCTGCCGGAGGATGCCGCGGGCCGTGTCGCGCCACAAGTTCCCCGGCCGGGCGGCCAGGGTCTCCGGCGCGAGCGTCGCGAGGCTGGCGTCGCCGGTCGCGTCGGGGCGAGCTACCAGCGGGTTGTCGCCGGGCACGAAGCTCATTCGAGGCGGATCCGCGGGTCGAGGAAGGCGTAGGAGACGTCCACGACCAGGTTGACGGTCAGGTACACGATGGCGGTGATCAGGGTGACTGCCTGGATGACGGGATAGTCACGACCGATGATGGCGTCGGTGATCGTCTTGCCGATGCCGGTCAGTCCGAAGATCGTCTCGGTCAGAACGGCCCCGCTGAGCAGGGCGCCGAGGGTCAGTCCAATGACCGTGACCACGGGCAGGATCGCGTTCCGCAGGCCGTGGCTGAGGACCACCCGCCGTTCGATCACCCCCTTGGCCCGCGCCGTGCGGATGTAGTCCTGGCCGAGGACCTCCAGCAGGCTGCTGCGCGTCATCCGGGCGATGAGGGCCAGCGGGATGGTGGCCAGCGCAATGGCCGGCAGGATGAGATGGACCACCGAGTCCCCGAACGCCGCCCACTGCCCGGTGATCAGGGTGCTGACCACGTACATGTTGCCCACGAAGTCGATCAGGGCTCGGAGCGGGCCATCGAGGTCCTGGACGCCCCAGGCCTCGGCGAGCGGGATGATGATCACCCCCGCCGACAGGCGCCCGCTGGGGGGCAGCGCAAAGGGCGTGTCCTTGAGCACCACCGCGAAGAAGAAGATGAGGATCAGGCCGAGCACGAAGACCGGGATCGAGACCCCGAGGTTGGCGAACATCATCGTCCCGACGTCGACCCCGCTGTTCCGGCGCGAGGCGGACGCCACGCCGAGCGTGATGCCAAGGATGGTGGCCAGAGCGAGGGCAAAGATCGTCAGCTCGATGGTCAGCGGCATCCGCTCGATGAGCAGGTCAGAGATCGGCCGCCCGTAGGTGATCGACGTGCCGAGGTCACCGGAGAACAGGTCCCCGACGAAGATCGCGAACTGGACGGGGATCGGCTCGTCCAGGCCGTACCGCGCGCTGAACTCGGCGCAGGACGTGGGGTTCGCGCGCTGGCCAAGGGCCACGAAGCAGGGGTCACCGGGCAGGAGCCGCGCGATCGCGAAGACGACGAAGATCACGCCGATCAGGACCGGGATGGTCAGCAGCAGCCGCCGGACGATGAACTGGAGCATTGGCCGCGAGTGTAGTGTCCTGCCGCTCCGGCGGGAATAGTGATGGGCGCCACCCGAAGGTGGCGCCCATCGTGCTCATCTGCGATCGGGCGGATGCCCGACCATCGGTCTGGTCCGGCTACTCCTCCGGAACGTTCAGGTTGGTACCGAAGAACGCGCCGAAGTACTCGAAGTTGCCTTCGCGTCCGATGTGCAGCGGATGCGTTACATCCCACTGAAGGGCAAATGACATGACCACGTCGTTGGCGTCCAGGTGGGCGCCGTTGTGGAAGGTCACGCCCTCGCGCAGGGTGCAGACGAACTCCGTTGCATCGTCGTTTCCGGCGCAGTCGGTGGCCAGGGCCGGAATGGCCTCCGCCCCGCCCACCTCGTAGGCGTACAGCGCCTCGGTGACCTGCTCGCAGACCCGGAGGGTCTCGCCATCGGTCTCGTCGCCGCAGTACAGGGAGATAGGCTCGGCGTTCTGCATCCAGACCATCTGGTTGTCAGCCGGCGTCACCGCCGCGAACCACTCATTGCTGAGCGGCGAGCTGTGCGCACCCTCCACGTTGGCCAGCCACGCGGTCGCCGACGCGCCATGGGCGATCGGGATCATCGGGATGGTCTCGCGGATGGCGTTGTTGGCCTCCGTGTAGGCGGCCTCGCGCACGGCCGGATCGAGGTTCGACGCGCCCTCCAGGATGGGCTCGCGGACCGACGGGTCGACGACGCCAAACTGGAGGTTGTTGTCGTTGTTGAAGTGGTAGTCCAGGAAGTTGCTGGTGTCCGGATAGTCCGCACCCCAGCCGAGGAGATACAGGCCCCTCAGGTTGCCTGCCGAGGACTCGTCGAGGAACGTCCCCGACTCCATGACCTCGATCGTGACGTCGATGTTCAGGTTGTCCCGCAGCTGGGCCTGCAGGTCCTGGGCCACGACGTTCGGGTCGGGCAGGTAGCCACGTACCACGTCGCGGTAGTTCAGGACGGTGCTGAACCCGTTCGGGAACCCGGCCTGCGCCAGCAGGTCGCGGGCGCCTTCCGGATCGAACTCGTACCACTCGTCACCGCCGCAGCCGAACGGGAGTTCGCACGGGGTGAAGTGGGAGGCCACCGACGAGCCCGGAGCGTAGAAGTTGTCCACGATCCGCTGACGGTCGATGCCCATCGCCAGCGCCTGGCGGACGAGTGGGTCACTCCACGGCTCGAACGTGTTCGTAAAGCCCACGTAGAACGTGTTCAGCGGGGCCCGTGGCTCGAGCGCGAGGTTGGGATCGCCCTGGATGGTGGCGAGGTCGGTGGGTGCCGGGTTATCGATCGCGTCGATCGTGCCGGCCTGGAGCTCGAGGAAGCGAGCCGCAGACTCGGTGCTCCAGCGGAAGACGAGCTCGTCGGCACCGACGTTCTCGCCCCAGTAATCAGCGTTCTTCTCGAAGACGAGCTGGACGCCACGCTGCCACTCAGTGAGCCTGTAGGGGCCGGTTCCAATCGGCTCGGCCAGGATGAGGTGGTTCTCCATGTTGGCCTCGAGCACGCCGGTGTCATGGATCGCGAACGCGGTGAACGCGACCTTGGCGTGGAAGGCGGGATCCGGATAGCAGAGCGAGAACACGACGGTGTGCTCGTCCTCGGCGCGGATCTCGGAGAACTCGCCGCCGTACGCGCAGTCGGCCGGGCCGTCTTCGGGCCAGGCCGTCGGTGAGAACGGCGCCATGCTCTCGGGCGGTGCCTCGCTCTCGGCGCCCGAGGGCTCCTCGGACACCGACGGCGTGCACGCAGCCAGCACGAGGCCGACGACGACGACTAGGGGTAGGACTCTACGCATGCAGGTGACCCTCCGCTTCCTTCGATTGTTCCGACAGGAATGGGCGCAACGGGCCGGCCGGAGGCCGGCGAAGTCGCATCAGCATATCAGCGCCGCCAAACAGGCGGCGATTTCGTGACGGCCCTCCTTACGTGGTTGCGGCGGGCGCAGCTGCGGCGCCGCCGGTGGGTTCTGGGATCTCGTCGAGGTGAGCGACACCGACGTCGCTGCGCAGGGCATCCTCGGCGAAGTGGCAGGCGGCCTGGTGCATGGGCTGGACCTCCCGCAGCGGCGGCTCCTCGGTCCGGCATACCTCCGGCCGGCCCAGCCGCTCGTAGAGCCAGCACCGGGTGTGGAATCGGCAACCCGGCGGCGGGTTCACCGGCGACGGGACGTCCCCGGTGAGGATGACCCGCTTCCGCTTGCGCTCGGTCTTCGGATCCGGGATCGGTACCGCCGACAGGAGGGCGCGCGTATAGGGGTGCCCGGGCCCCGCGTACAGCAGGTCCGGCGGGCCGACCTCGACCAGCTTGCCGAGGTACATGACGCCGACCCGGTCACTGATGTGCCGCACGACCGAGAGGTCGTGCGCAATGAAGAGGTACGTCAGCCCGAAGCGCTCGCGCAGCTCGACGAGGAGGTTGAGAACCTGGGCCTGGATCGAGACGTCGAGCGCGCTGATCGGCTCGTCGCAGACGATGAACTCCGGCTCCACCGCGAGCGCCCGAGCCACGCCGATGCGCTGCCGTTGGCCGCCAGAGAACTCGTGCGGATACCGATTGCGGTAGTTCGGGTTGAGGCCAACCAGCTGGAGCAGCTCGGCGACCCGTTCCTGGCGCGCGCTCTTGCTGCCCAGGTTATGGGTGTCCAGCGGCTCGGAGATGATCGAGTTCACCGTCATTCGCGGGTTCAGCGAGGAGTACGGGTCCTGGAAGATGATCTGCATCCGGCGGCGGGTCAGGCGCAGTTCCTCGCGGGAGAGACTCATGAGATCGAGGCCATCGAACAGCACCTTCCCACCGGAGAGGTTTCGCAGGCGAATCAGCGCTCGACCGGTGGTGCTCTTGCCGCATCCGGACTCGCCGACCAGCCCGAGGGTCTCGCCACGCTGGATGTCGAACGAGATGTCGTCCACCGCGCGGACGTCCCCGGTCCGCCGCTGGAGGAGGCCGGAGAAGATCGGAAAGTAGACCCGGATGTTGTCGGCCCGGACCAGCGGTCCGGTTCCGTTGGTCTCGGCCGTGGAGGCGGGCGCCGTCGAGGTGGCGGTCACGGGATCCACCCGCCCGGCTCTGTGCCGAAGCACCGTGCCTGGTGGCCTTCTCCGGGCCGCGCGGTGAGCTCCGGCTCTTCCGTCCGGCAGCGATCCTGTGCGTACCGGCAGCGGGGCGAGAAGCGGCACTCGACCGCCGGGTCGATGAGATCCGGCGGGAGGCCCTCGATCGTGCGCAGCCGGCTGGCGCGGACATCGGTGATGCGAGGCAGTGAGTCGAGCAGGCCCCAGGCATACGGGTGGCGGGAGTTCTCGAAGACGTCGTCG
>DATFEC010000198.1:0-2439 GCA_035251655.1 Candidatus Limnocylindria bacterium
CACATGGTTCCGGACCCGACCGCGGCCTGACCCCCCGCGGCCGGGTCATCTCTCCGGTGTCAGCCGGGGGTTCTCCTCCCCCCGGCCGGTACCGCGCCGACGACCTCGACCTCGCTTCCATCCAGGAAGAGGCCCAGGTCGTCGAGCGCCCCGCGAATGGCGACAGCGTCATTCGCGGACGTCCGTAGAATCGGCCAACCGTGACCGATTCCCGTTCCTCCGATGTCGTCGTTTCTGACCGGCTGTTCCTGCCTCTCCTCACGGCCAGCCGCATGGAGCGGATGCTGAACGGGGACATGGCCTCGGTCGAGGCCGAGGTCGGCGCTCGGCTTCCCGGCTGGTGGATCGCGGAACGGGACTGGCTGCTTCGCACCCGGCTTCAGCAGATCCAGGGCGACGCGGCAAGCGAGCCATGGCTCCTCCGCCCGATCGCGGTACGGACGTCCGAGCCGGAGGCGATCGGTCTTATCAACTTCCACGGCCCGCCCGACGACCGCGGCTTCGCGGAGGTCGGCTATGAGCTCCGTCCGGAGTTCCGAGGACAGGGGTACGCGATCGAGGCGGTCCGCGCCCTGTTCGACTGGGCGGCCGCTCGCGACGTCCGTCGCTTTCGGGCAGGCATCGCGCCCGGCAACGACCGGTCGATCAACCTCGTCACCAAGCTCGGGATGCGCCGGGTGGGGGCTCAGTGGGACGAGGACGACGGCCTGGAGCTGCTCTACACCATCGAGCAGTGGGGGCCGATCTAGAGCCAGTCGCTCCCCGAGCCGCGCGCGTCTTCGGCGTGGACCAGGACCCCGGCATCGAGCTCGGACTCGAAGAGGGCCAGCTCCTCGTCTGGAATGCCGTAGCTGTGCTCCTCGGCCGGGAACGATCCACTCCGCACCTCGGCGGCATAGGTCGTCAATGCCGTACGGATGTCCTCGGCGATGTGGGCGTAGCGCTTCACGAAGCGGGGGGCGCGCCCTTCGGTCAGGCCCAGCAGGTCGTGCCAGACCAGCACCTGGCCGTCGCAGCCCGGTCCGGCGCCGATGCCTATGGTCGGAATGCGCAGCGCCTGGCTGATGCGAGAGGCGACCGGGGCGGGGACCGCCTCGAGGACGATCGCGAAGCACCCCGCATCCTGCAGCGCCAGCGCATCGGCCAGCAGGCCCCGCGCGGCCGCAGCCGTCCGACCCTGCGCCTTGTACCCGCCGAGCATCGTGGCCGACTGCGGCGTCAGGCCGATGTGCCCCATGACCGGGATCCCGGCCCCGACGATGGCCCGCACCCGGGACAACGATGGGCCGCCGCCCTCGAGCTTGACCGCGTCCGCGTCGGACTCCTTGACGAACCGCACAGCGTTGGACACGGCTTCGCCGTCGGAGACCTGGAAGGAGCCAAACGGCATGTCCGCGACGAGCAGCCCCCGGTGCGCCCCCCGCCGAGCGGCCCGGGTCAGGACGATCATCTCGTCCACGGTGGCCGGCACGGTCGAGTCGTGGCCGAGGACCACCATCGCCGCCGAGTCGCCGACAAGGATCAGCTCGATTCCGGCCTCGTCCGCGAGGCGGGCGCCGGGAGCGTCGTAGGCGGTGACCATCACGATCCGCTCGCCCTTCGGCTTCATCGCCGCCAGTTCGGGCAGCGTGAAGCGCGGTCGGTCAGTCGGCTTCTCAGTCGTCATCGGTCAGTCCACCTCCGTCGGCATCTTCGTCGGTCAGCAGAATGTTGTCTATCAGACGGGTCTGGCCGACGCGGATCGCCGCGGCGAGGGTCGGCCCGTCGAACGCGGTCACGGCCACGTAGTCCACCGCGAGCCGCGGATCGGACTCGAGGACCGCCCGAGCGGCCTCTACCGGGTCGCCGCCGGACCAATGGGCGGCCCGTCCCGCGTCGAGCGCCCGTGGCAGGGCAAGGGCCTGTTCCCGCTCGGCTGCGGAGAGGTAGGCGTTGCGCGAGGACAGGGCCAGCCCGTCGGCGTCGCGGATGGTGGGCATCACCCGGAGCGTGATCCGTGGCTCCAGGTCGAGGTCGCGCAGGAGCGCGCGAATGACGGCGACCTGCTGGGCATCCTTGCGCCCGAAGTACGCGCGGCGCGGTTCGACGAGGTGGAAGAGCTTGAGGCAGATGGTGGCCACGCCCCGGAAGTGTCCCGGGCGCGCGGCCCCCTCGAGCGTCTCGCCCAGCGTCCCCGGGTCCACCCACGTGTCGAAGCCTGCCGGGTAGATCTCTGTCGCCGGCGGGATGAACAGGACATCGACCCCTGCCGCCTCAGCCACGCCCGAATCACGCGCCTCGTCTCGCGGGTAGGCGCTGAAGTCCTCGGCGGGGCCGAACTGGGCCGGGTTCACGAACAGCGAGACCGCCACCGTGCGGTTCTCGTCGCGCGCCGCGGCAAACAGCGAGCGGTGCCCGTCGTGGAACGCGCCCATGGTCGGCACCAGCCCGACGTCGTCC
>DATFEC010000154.1:0-3085 GCA_035251655.1 Candidatus Limnocylindria bacterium
GAGGTGGCGGTACTCGTACGAGAACTGCGGGAAGCCGTGGAGCAGCAGCACGAGCGGCCCCGCGCCATCGGTCAGGCAGTGGAAGCGGATCCCGTTCGCCTCGACGAACTCGGACTCCATGGTCTGACCGATGTTGGCCGGGGGATCAGGTTCCCTTGAAGAAGCTGTTGATCGCCTCGGTGTCGTCCGAGAAGGCCCAGCGCGCGGCGATCTTGCCGTCGCGGATGTGGTAGATCTCGGCGACGCGATAGGTGAGCTTCTTGTCGCCCCACTCGGCGTCAGCCGACAGCAGCGCGACCGTATGGTCATCACCACCGATCACGTCGTGGACCTCGCCGCCGGTGATCGTCCACTCCGGCGCCCCGGCGCCCAGGTAGCGCTCGGCGAGGGCGGCCTTGCCCCGGATGGCCTCGGTGCGCCCGATCTCGTGCCACTCCACGTCATCGGTCAGCATCGCGGACATGGCCTCCGCGTCGTTCATCGTCTGCAGGTCCAGGTAGCTGCGAATCAAGGTGGCGTTCGGGTGTTCGGCCATGGCTGCACTCCTCTCGGGTTGGCGTCGTTGACGGGCTGAACCTCTAGCCTACGCCGGGTTACGGACCGATGGGCGTCTCGTCACCCCACCGATTCACCCAGGGACGCCTCGGCATCAACGACAGCTGCCTGGATGATGTCGCCGTTCGGCGTCCCGGCGCCCGGAAAGTGGTGCCTGATGCGGCGGATGAACGGGACCACCATCTCGGGCGGACCGATCCTGCCCAGGGCCCGGATGGCGACGGCCGCTTCATCGGCCGAGGTCCGGACGTGGCTCTGGGGCATGACCCACTCGACCACGATCGCCATCCCGCGCTGGTCGCCAATGTCGCCCAGCGCCTGGATGGCCTCGACCCCGTACCGGACGGTCCGTTCGCCCAGCGGCGTGACGGCCCGCGGATCCTTCAGGTTGACCAGGGCCTGGATGGCGGCATGCCCGACCTCATCGACATCGTCCAGCGCACCGATGAGCGGCTCGACCGCGCGCTCGTCACCCGCGTAGCCAAGGATCTGCGCGATGACCGCTCGGACCGCGGGGTCTTCGGCGGCCTCTCGGGCGAGCGGATTCGCCTGGCGAATGGTCATGACCAGGACGTCCATGACCTCCGGCGCCATCATCAGCAGCGAGGCCGCCGCCGCATCTCGGACCGAGGGATCCCGCAGGGCCTCGACGAGGGCAGGCCCAGCCGCCGGATCGCCCAGCCGGCCCAGGGCTTCGCTCGCCTCGAGTCGGCGCTGTGCCTTCTCGGACTGGAGTGCCTCGATCAGAGCCGAGACATCGCGCTCGGCCTCGAGCTTCTTGACGCTGGGCGGTCCGAACAGCCTCAACCGATGGCACCTCGTGAGGGGCTGGTCTTGCGCCGAGCATAGTCCGCCCTCGCCGAGCCCGGAATAGCCCACTCGACTGCTGGCCAGGACCTCGAACCCTATTCGGCCCTGGTCCAGGTCCCGCAGTCGCTGGTCTCGAATCCTCGGTCGGTCGGCTCGATCGTGACGGTCAGGCTGCCGGATTCGGCGAAGGCCGTCGTGATCGACTCGAGTTCCGAGCCGGAGAAGCCCGTGAGACGGACAGCCTCGCAACGGAATTCGGCGTCCGGATCGCCGGTGCTCGTCCAGGTTCCGGGGGCGATGTCCGTGCCCACAATGAAGGTGCCGTCCGTTTCGATCGGCCCAGACGGATCGGTGACTGCGGACAAGTCGCCGGACCATGGGCCGCAGTCTCGCGACTCGAACCCGAAGTCGCCGCCCACGATCGTGACGATCGCGTAGCCCGCTGAACGGTGGTTCTCGATGATGTCGGTATTCACGCCGCTGAACGAGCTCAGCCGCGCCCAGTAGCAGTCAGCGGCCGGCTCGCGGGTGCGGTAGGTCCCGGGCTCGATATCGGTACCAACCTCGTGCATGCCGTCGGCGAAGTCGCTCGGACCTGGTTCCAATGGCCAGGGCGGCTGGTAGAGGTCCGCGTCGATCGCCCCTCGGAAGGTGACCGACAACTGGCCGTTGGCGTCGACCGCGATTGGATCGGCGCACTCGAAGGTTCCGGTGTAGCCGGTGGCGTCATTGCGGCTGAACTCGAAGTCGCAATTCTCGCCGATGGCCACGAAGTCGTACGGGTCGCCGTAGA
Source organism: Candidatus Limnocylindria bacterium (assembly GCA_035251655.1). Lineage (GTDB taxonomy): Bacteria > Chloroflexota > Limnocylindria > QHBO01 > QHBO01 > DASTEQ01. Next base: position 2,159 of record DATFEC010000154.1, read on the forward strand.
ACGGGTCGAAGCTCCCCGACACCAGGTTATGCCCGACACCCAACGACACTCCGTTCGCCGACGGCGCAAGGGAGAACGTCAGAACCGCTGTCCCATCGTTGAAAGACAGGTAGGTGGTCCTCTCATCCTCCCCGTAGACCGGACTCCCGAGCGTTTCTTCGGGCAACAGAGGCAGCGTCCCCGTGGCCTCGTAGTCGACGCCTACTTCGTAGCTCGCTGTATTTGACGAATCGGGCGCTTCGGAAGGTGGAATCGAAGCGGGAACGCTCGCGGGCAGCTGGTCGGTGGCGGATGGCGACCTGGGCGAGGCGGAGGACGACGCACACCCGATCAGCGCAGCCGCGAGGACAAGAACGGCGATCCCTCGCATGTGATTCCGAGGTTACGCCGCGAATCTACCCGTGCCTAGTGCTCTAGGCCTGCGACCGACAACGAGCCGGCTACGTCGGACCGATGCGGAGGCTGACGACCTCGGTCGGCTCCTGCCTGCCCTTGAGCTCCAGGCTCCGACGCTCGAGAGACGGGTCGAGGCCAGCCGCCTCTGCCGCGGCGCTGGTCACGAGGATCTCACCCTGCTTGGCCGCACTTGCCAATCGGGCCGCTACGTTCACGCCGTCGCCGAGGTACGTGACCTCGACATGAGCCCCCTCGCCGATCGCGCCGAACCAGACTCGTCCGCTGTTCACCCCCGCTCCCACCGGGACCCACGGGCCCCCGGGATCGGCGTGCCCGGTCGCCCGAAGCAGATCCTCGGCGGCCTTCACGGCGCGGGACGACATGTTTTCGCCGAGGAATCGCGGGAACGCGGCCACCAGCTCATCGCCGACGAACTTGTCCACGATTCCGCCATTGGCGTACACCGCGTCGGTGGCCACGAGGTAGAAACGGGCCAAGGTCGCCTTGAACTCCGTCGGGGTCATGGTCTCC
>DATFEC010000189.1:0-5586 GCA_035251655.1 Candidatus Limnocylindria bacterium
GGACCGTCGCCGCCCTGCGCGCTACCCTTGGGCCATGTGTCGATCCATCCACGTCCTTCGCGACGGCGCCGAGGTCGCGCCCGACGATGACATCACCGCCGCCGCGCTCCAGTACGTCCGCAAGGTGAGCGGCTATCGCAAACCGTCCGTCGCCAACGAGGCCGCGTTCAACGAGGCGGTGGCGGAGGTCGCCTTCGCCTCACGCCGCCTGCTCGACGCGGTCGCCTCCACGCACCCGGCTGCCCATCGCCACTGACCGGTAAATCTCCGGTGGCCGCGCCTCAGACGCGGCGACGCCCGAGACGGAACGCGATGAGGCACAGGGTGACCGTCCCGATCATCAACAGCACGGCCATCGCGATGAGGACCGGCAGCCGCTGGGCGAACCGGAGCTGGCCGTAGAGGAAGATCGGGAAGGTTGGGTCCCCACCGGCCAGGAAGATCGCGATGGCCACCTCGTCGAACGAGACGATGAAGCAAGTCAACCACGCCGAGAGGAGCGACGGTCCCATCAGCGGGACGACAACGCGCCGCAGGGTCGTGCGGTACGTGGCACCCAGGTCCATCGCCGCATCCTCGAGGTTCTGGTCGAGCCCACCCATCCTCGCCAGCAGGATGAGCGTGGCAAACGGGATGGCAACGACGGTGTGACCAATGGCGACGGTCACCAGTGACCGCGGGACGTCGACGAAGATGAACAGCAGGAAGAGCGATACCCCGAGCACGATGAAGGGCACGACCAGCGGCAGACCGGCGAGGGCCACCAGGCCCGTCCGGCCCCGGAACCGGAAGCGCACGACGGCCACGCTTACCCCGAACCCGAGCAGAGTGGCCCCGGTCGCGGCCAGGACGCCAACGATCAGCGAGTTGCGGGCCGACTCCAGCAGCGCGTCGTCCTCGAACACCTCCCGGTACCAATCCAGCGTGAAGCCCTCCATCGGGAAGGTCAGGAGCGTGTTCTCGCTGAACGAGAAGACGAAGAGCAGCCCGATCGGGAAGTAGAGCAGCACGAGGATGGCCAGGTAGGTTGCCCGAAGCGGGACCCGGGTCCGGCCGATCCCGGCACCGCCCCGGCGACGGACGGCGGCCGTCACGTTGCCACCCGCCGAACGTCCACGAGCCGGAGGGCCACGACCACCAGGACCAGGGTGACGACCAGCATGAACACCGAGAACGCTGACCCCAGGGCCCAGTTCGCGGCGCTGGTGAAGAAGTCCTGGATGAGATTCCCGTACATGATCCCTTCGGTCCCGCCCACCAGGGAAGGAGTGACGTATTCGCCGACGGTGGGGATGAAGACCATGAAAAAGGCCGCCAAGGCACCGGGCAGGGCAAGGGGCACGGTGACCCGCATGAACCGACTCCAGGGCCCCGCGCCGAGATCCGCTGCTGCCTCCAGGTGGCCGCGGTCGATCCGCTGCATGGCGGCGTAGATCGGCAGCGCGGCGAACGGAATCCAGACGTAGATCAGGGTCAGGACCACCGCGGCCCGCGAGTACAGCAACAGGTCCAGGGGTTCGCTGGTCAGTCCCACGAACTGCAGGAACGAGTTGATCGCACCCTCCTGGCCCAGCATCAGCCGCCAGGCCATCACCCGCAGGAGGTAGCTGGTGGCGAACGGGATCAGGAGGAGGACGAGGTAGAACGTCGCCCGCTCACGGGCACGGAACGTCAGAAAGTATGCGACCGGGAACGCCAGGAGGGTTGCCGTCGCCGCGACAGTGGCAGCCATGAGGATCGAGATCCCCAGCAGCCGAAGATAGGCCGGGGTCTCCAGGACGATCTGGTACTGCATGAGCGACAGCTGCCACGGATCGTCGAAGTCGATCGGCCCTGTTTCCGGCCGCAGCGATATCGCGATGACGAGGACGAGGGGCAGGACGAAGAACAGCCCCAACCAGGCGTAGGGCGGGACGGCGAGGTAGCGAAGCGCTCCCCGCCGGCCCAACATCGGTCTACGGGCGGGCTGGACCGATCCGGATCGAGCCGGTCAGTTGGCCTTGACGCGAGTCCACATCTGGGTCCACGCGTCGCGCTGCTCGGCGGTGATGATCGGCGTGAAGTTCGTTCGCTCGAGGACCGTCGGGTCGTCGATGCTCAGGACCTCGATGATGAACTCGTCGGTTATGCCCTCCATCACGTCCGTGCGCGGGCAGCCGTAGTAGTACTGCGTCACGAGGTTCTCGCAGGTCAGCTCCGCGAGCTTCATGTCGAGGAACTCGAGCGCCAGCTCCGGGCTGTCGGCATCGGCACTGATGCCGTACAGGCCGACCCAGCTGTTGCGCCCCTCCTCGGGGTTGGCGTATGCCACCGGGACGCCCTCGGCCAGTGCCGCCGAGAAGCAGCCCTGCCACGCGTAGGCCACCCAGATATCGCCGCTGATGACCTCGGGGCACAGGTTCTCGTACTCCGAATCCCAGTAGTGGATGTTCAGCGGCTTCTGGGCCGTCCACTCGGCCTCGATGTCCGCCAGCTGCTCGTCGGTGACGGCTGTCTCGTCGTAGCCATGGATGTAGGACGATACGGTCACCGCGCCGGGGCCGTCATCCCACATCGAGACATGGCCCGCGTAGTCCTCGTTGAACAGGACGTCCCAGCTGGTGACCTCAGGGACCTCATCGGTGTTGTACAGGATGGAGCTGTAGCCCCAGTCCCACGGGATGTAGTACTGCTTGCCGTCGACCTGGCCCAGCGCCTGCATCTCGGCCGGAACCGCGTCCCAGTTCGTGAGCTTCGAGGTGTCGATCTCCGCGACGAGGCCCTCGTCGACGTAGAACTCCTGCCAGCCGGTATAGAAGTGGAAGACGTCAGCCGGGCTGCCGGCCTGCATCAGACCCAGGATATCCGCGTCCGAGGTGCCGAACTCGAATTCCACGGCGACCTCCGGGTTGGCCTCCTGGAAGTCGGTCCAGAAGTCCTCTATCTCGTAGCCACCCCATTCCAGGACCGTGAGCTCCTGGGGCTCCCCACCGATCAGGTTGCAGGCGCTCAAGAGCAGAATCGTGGCGCCCACGGCGGCGGCAATTGCCGCAGGGCGACGATGCGATGGACGGGTGCGGGCGAGCACGGGCGAATCTCCTCCTCAGACCGGCCGGCGAGGGGCTTCTCGCGGTCGTTCAGCCGATGCTACGCCCCGGTTCCGCGGCCGGTCAACGAGTTTGTTGCACTGCGATCAATGCTCGAAGCGGTAGCCGAGCAGGCCCGGCACGCGGGCCAGGGCACGGACGGCCAGGCCTGGACGGCGGCCGGCATCCAGCGCGTCGTCGCGCCGGATCAGCGCTTCGCGGATGACGCGGGCGCCGATGAAGCGGAACGGCTCCGGGGGGAGGATCCGCTGCCGCCGGTTCACGAGCGGGAGCCGGGCGAGCGGGTCGTGCGGGTCGTCCACCAGCGCGGCCAGGATGCGCCCCGCCAGCCGCGCCGGCCCCGCCCCGTTGCCGGAGAAGCCGTAGGCGTGGTGGACGCGACCGCCCTCGCGCGACCCGATCACCGGGAACCGGTCGGCGGTGATGTCGATCGGTCCCCCCCACGCATCCTCGAACCGGACGTCGCGGAGCATCGGGAACAGGTGGTCGAAGTTGGCCGCCACCCGGCCCACGGCCCGCTGGTCACGGTCGAAGGTGCGCCCGATGCGCCCGTCGAATCCCGCCGCCCCGACCCCGGCCCCGAACGCGATCCGGCCATCCCGCGTCGTGCGGAAGTAGCTGATCGTGAACCGGGTGTCACTGATGAGCTCGCCCCCGGTCCAGCCGAGCGCGGCGAGCCGAGCGGGGATGGGCTCGGTGATGACCATGTAGCTGCCCCAGGCGAGCACACGAAGCCGATGCCCGGGCCACCCTGCCGCCCAGGCATTGACCGCGAGCACGGCCTCGTGGGCGAGGACCGATCCATGGTCGCTGGTCACCCGCACGCTTTGGTGCCCTGGCCCACCACTCCCCGAGTGGGTCTCCACGCGGCGGACGTGGGTGTTCTCGTGGATGACCACGCCCCGTTCGAGCAGGACGCGGCGGAGGCCGCGGGCCAGCCGCGCGGGCTGGATCGAGGCGGCGCTGGGCATGAACTGCCCGTCGCGGAACGCCGGGGACGCGCATACCCGCTGGACCCGGCTTGCATCCCAGGTCACGAGCTGCCCGGCGCCGCCGAGACGGGTGACCGCCTCGACCGACTTCGCGAACCCGCTGTCCACCGCGGGGAAGGCGTGGGCCGCGAGGTACCCGGCCTTGCGGTACCACGCGTCGACTCCGTGCTCCTCGCACCACGCCCCGATGCCGTCGACCACCTCGTCAGCAGCGGCCGCGATCTCCAGCCCGGCCTCGCTGCCGTACCGCTTCACGAGGTAGGGCAGCTGCTCCCACCAGCCGTGGACAAAGCCCCCGTTCCGTCCCGAAGGCCCGCCGCCGCAGATGTCCTGTTCGACGATCACGATCCGCATGCCGGGATCCCGCTCGGTCAGGAAGTAGGCGGTCCACATCCCGGTGTACCCGCCTCCGACGATCGCGACGTCGGCGATCTCCTGCCCGCGCAGAGGGGGAGCCGGGAGCGTGCCGCCGGTCATCCGCTCGGTGGCCAGCGCCTCGCGGAGCCACCACGCTCGCTTGACCCCCGCCCGCGGCAGCGGCCAGCGCCGGTCAGAGCTCATGCCGATCGATCGCGACCCCGACCGAGAGCCCCTTCGATGCTCTCCAATCGGGCCAGGATCGCGTCCAGCCTGGCGTCGGTCGGACCGGCGAGATCCTCGGCCGCCACAGCCTGCGCGGCCTCGCCTCCGCGTTCCCTCAGCGCGGAGAGCGCACCTCGGGCCCATGCCTGGGCCCGACGCTGCTGCCAGTTCGGCACGACCTGGATGAACAGGACCAGGATGACGGACGTCCACAGCACGACGCCCAGGTTCGCCAGGAGGTCGGCGATGAGCTCTGTCGGCCATCCAGCGGGCAGCCTGACCGCTTCGCTGCCCAGCGCGAAGCCGATGAGGTAGGTGACCAGCCCGATGAGGAACGTGACGGCCACGGTCCAGGTGACGATCCGATCGCCACGTGCCCAGCCCCGGGTGTCGTCGAGGTTGGCAGCCACCCAGTCGAGCTCTTCCTTCGAGAACCGATAGCTCGGAGAACCTTTCATCGTCACTCCTCCTGCTCGCTGCTCGATCGTACGCTGACCCGACCGGCATACTGTCCGGGTGACGCGCAACGGAGATCCGGCCCGGACCGCAGTCGTGGTGGACGGGCTGCGGACGCCCTTCGGCCGGTACGGCGGAGCGCTGGCGACCGCCCGCCCGGACGACATGGCCGCCCACGTCATCCGTGCCGTGGTCGAGCGGACCGGAATCGACCCGGCGTCCATCGACGATGTCATCATCGGCGCGGCGAACCAGGCAGGCGAGGACAACCGAAACGTGGGTCGGATGGCCGTCCTGCTGGCGGGCCTGCCGATATCGGTCCCCGGTCAGACGGTGAACCGCCTCTGTGGGTCGGGCATGTCCGCCATCGTGGCCGCCGCACACGCGATCGTTGCCGGCGACGGGGAAGTGTTCGTGGCGGGCGGCACGGAGTCGATGACCCGCGCGCCGATGGTCATGGCCAAGCCCTC
>DATFEC010000187.1:0-3086 GCA_035251655.1 Candidatus Limnocylindria bacterium
CGCCTCGGCCCGCGAATCGGCCTCACCTTCCACGTCGTCGACCCGAGATCGGATGACATCCGCGACGCCCGGATGGTCCTCGCCGATCACGCCTACTGCGGTCTGGCCCCCGTCCCCGGGGGGCGGGTCAACGTCGGGATCGTGCTCGGGGGGCCGACATGGCAGCGCCGTCTGGCCGCCGACGGCGCAGCGCGGGTCGTCAACGATGTTCTGGCTGCCATTCCACGGGCACCCGACGATGAGGTCGACTGGGCCTCTGCCGAGCGGTGCGATCCGATCGAGGGTGCGGCCCCGCTCGGACACCGCGTTGCGCGCCGCTCCGGCGACGGATGGCTGCTGGTCGGTGATGCGGCAGGCTTCCTGGACCCGTTGACCGGGGAGGGTCTCCACCGTGCCCTCCTCTCGGCCGCCCAGGCGGCAGCGGCCGTCGACGCCCATCTCGACGGCCGACCGGGAGCGCTCGACGACTACGAACGGGCCATGGCTCGGCGCTTTCGGGCGAAAGACCTGGTCACCCTCCTGGTCCAGGGGTTCGCCGCTCGTCCCGTGCTGTTCCGGCATGTCGCCCGCCGCCTGGCGCACCGCGCGGACCTGCGTGAGACGATGGGGCTGGTGATGGGCGACCTCATGCCGGCGACGCGGGCTCTCGAGCCGGCGTTCCTCGCCGCCCTCCTCGGCTGATCGTCGGTCACGGCGCGAGGCTGACCTGGGTGCGTACGACCATCGGTATCGAAGTTGCCGCCCCGCCGGAGCTCGTGTTCCAGCTCGCGCGGGATCCCGTCCGCTGGCCCTCGCTCCTGCCCCATTACTGGCGGGCGCGGCCCGTCGCCCGTGAGGGCGCATCGGTCGTGTGCGAGTTCGTCGCCCTCCGAGCCCTCGTGCCCGTCCTCGGCATCGGGATCCCCGTCGCATGGAGGTCGCGAACCTGGGCTGACCCCGAGCAACGGCGCCTGCGGTTCCGCCACCTTGGCGGCGCCACCGCCGGCATGGACGTGACCTGGCGGATCGAGCCGGCCGGCGACGGCTGCAGGGTGACGATCGAGCACGATTTCCGACCGCGCATCCGGGCCTGGGCGACCTTGGTCGACCGAGGCTTCACCCGGCCGATCGCGAACCGGACGCTGCGTACCTTCAAGTCGCTGGCGGAAGCGCTGACCGATGCTCCCGTCGGAAAGCCAACGCGATCGTGAGCGGGGGCCGTCGCCGCGCCTGGATCACGGGCATGGGCCTGATCACCGCGGCAGGCACCGGGGTCGAGGGCTTTCGGGCCGGCCTGCGGAGGGCCGTCTCGCCCATCCGCGCCATAGACCGCTTCGACGCCACCACGTTCCGGTCCCAGGTTGCTGCGCAGGTCGACGACTTCGACCCCGCGGCCTACCTCGACGCCCGCTCGGTCCGCGCGCTGGACCGATTCAGCCAGTTCGGGGTTGTTTCAGGCCGGCTCGCGATGGACGACGCCGGCCTGCGGCCGGGAGCCCCGAACCACCCCGCCCCTGAGAGGGTGGGAATCTACCTGGGCAGTGCGCTGGGGGGGGTCGCCTTCGCCGAGGAGCAGCACGAGCGGTTCATGGAGCGAGGCATCCGGGGCGTGGCTCCGACCCTGGCCCTCGCCGTCTTCGGCGGCGCCGCTCCGGCGAACCTCGGCATCGGGCTGGGGGTCCGTGGACCAATCCTGTCGACGGCCAACTCGTGCGCGTCGGGGGCAGTGGCGCTCGGGGAAGCGCTGGGGGCCATCCGCAGCGGCGAGGTCGACGCGGCCATCGCCGGCGGGGTGGAGTGCCCGCTCTCGCCCCTGTCGTTCGGCGCATTCGACCTTATCCGCGCCCTCGCCAACGCCCACAACGACGCGCCTCCGGAAGCCTGCCGGCCGTTCGACATTGCCCGCAGCGGGTTCGTTCTCGGCGAGGGCGCGGCTCTGCTCGTGGTCGAAGAGGCGGAGGCGGCTCGCCGTCGCGGCGCCACCCCATACGCCGAGGTGCTCGGCTATGGCGCGACGTCCGATGCCCACCACATGGTCCAGCCCCGTCCCGATGGCTCGGAGGCCGGCCGGTCGATCCGCATCGCCCTCGCCGACGCAGGCGTGGAAGCCACGACGATCGACTACGTCAACGCGCACGCCAGCTCGACGCCACTCGGCGATGTCGCGGAGGCTCGGGCTCTCGAGGTCGGGCTCGACAGCCACGCCGCCACGGCCCAGGTCCCGGTGTCGGGGACCAAGGCCATGACCGGGCATCCGTTGGGCGCGACCGGTGCGATCGAAGCCGCGCTCAGCGCGCTGACCATTCGCGATGGCTGGGCGCCGGCATCGGTCAACCTCGTCGAGCCGGATGACGAGATCGGCCAGCTGTTGCCAGGGCTCATCCGGGACCCTGGCGGTCGTGCGGGGACCTACGACCGCGTCCTCTCGACCTCGTTCGGGTTCGGGGGCCTCAATGCCGCCCTCGTCCTGGGTGCTCCCGCGTAAGGCGCCAGCCGACTACAGCTCGCCAGCCTCCATCATCCGCTTCAGGGTGGCCAGGTCGGCGTCCCACATCTGGCGGTACTGCTGCGAGATCATCGGTCCGAGGAAGCGCATTCCGCCGCTGAGCCCGATGTCCGAGGTGACCGTGACCTCGGTCCCGTCGGCCGTGGGGGAAAGGTCGAGCGCGACCTCGAACTTCACGCCGGATTGGCTGCCCGACAGCACCTCGCGGCGAGGCGGATCGTGCTCGACCACCGTCGCCTCGTTCTCGTACGGCTGGCCCATGATCGTGCCCGTCGCGCGACGAACCGAGCCCACGCCGTGTGGCGGCGGCGTGACCCACCAGGCCTTGCCGGTGGCCGATGCCCACCGAGTGGTCGTGGGCGCATCGGTCAGAACCGTGAAGACTTCGGCGGCTGGGCGGGCGATCGTGACGTGGCTCTGGACGCGCATGGACTGGCCCTCGTTGAGGGGCTGAGAAGAGCGTTGTTATACTCCCGCCGGCCCTCCCGACCGGGACGCGCCGCGGGCGTGCCGCATTCGTCTAGAGGCCTAGGACACCGCCCTCTCAAGGCGGAGATCACCGGTTCGAATCCGGTATGCGGTACCAAAGCGACAGCTCACG
>DATFEC010000129.1:0-14613 GCA_035251655.1 Candidatus Limnocylindria bacterium
CGGGCCGCCCCTATACTTCCCCGCGGCCGCCGAATGGCGGCGTGTTTGTTGTCTGAGGGCCGGAGGACACTCCACCGAGCATGACCTGGCGCCGTATCGCCCCATGGGTGATCCTCGCGATCACCCTGTTGGCCCTCTACATCGACATTCCGCGCAAGACCACCGGGGCGACCTTCCTCCCACTGCCCGACAGCATTCGGACCGTCCTCGGCCTCGACCTGCAGGGCGGGATCAGCGTCACGCTCGAGGTCCAGGCGGTCAGTGGGGAGGAGCCGGACCCGCAGCGGGTGGAGCTGGCACGGACCATCATCGAGCGCCGCGTGTCGGGGATCGGAGTCACCGAGCCCCAGGTCCGGACCGAGATCGGCGCCAACGGCCAGGCCCGCATCGTGGTCGAGGTGCCCGGCGTCAGCGATCGAAACCAGGTGCTCGAGCTCGTCGGCTCGACTGGGCAGCTGTTCTTCATCGACTCGGGCGGCGCCGAGCTCCAGGAGGGACAGAGCATCATCGACCTCGTCGCGGACGGGACGGTCCGGATCCTGTTCGACGGGGGCGAGATCCAGGAGGGCAGCGTCGTCCCCGACACCAGCCAGACCGGGCAGCTGGGCGTCAGCTTCACGATCTCGCCGGAGGCTGAGGCGATCTGGTGTGACTACACCACCGCCCACGTGAACGCATACGGCCCGATCGCCCTCGACGGCGAGATCATCACCAGCCCACTCATTCAGCAGCCGATCTGCGGCGGCCGGACGATCATCACCGTCGGGCCGCCCGGAGCCGAGACATCGGTATCGCAGACCACGCTCTATAACCAGCTCCGGTTCGGCGCCCTCCCGGTCTCGCTCCGAGTCCAGGAGGTCACCGCCATCCAGCCCACGCTGGGCCGCGACTTCCTGACCCAGGCGCTCATCGCTGGGGTGGTGGGGCTGGCCCTCGTCCTGTTCTTCATGATCGCCAACTACCGCCTGCCCGGCGTGCTGGCTGCCATGGCCCTGCTCTTCTACACGCTGGTCGTGTACGCGATCTTCCGGATCGTCCCCGTGACCCTGACCCTGGCCGGGGTTGCGGCGTTCATTCTCAGCATCGGTATGGCGGTGGACGCCAACATCCTCATCTTCGAGCGGATGAAGGAAGAGATTCGCGCCGGGAAGACGCTCGGGCCGGCCATCGAGGCCGGCTTCAACCGCGCCTGGTCGAGCATCCTCGACTCGAACGTGAGCTCGCTGCTCGTCGCCGGCTGGCTGTTCTGGCAGGGAACGAGCGTGATCCGGGGCTTCGCCCTCGTGCTGGCCATCGGTGTCCTGGTCTCGATGTTCAGTGCCGTGGTCGTGACCCGAACCCTGCTCCGGATGGTGATCCACCGCGAGTGGGGACGCCGGATCGAGCTCTATCACGTGGAGCGCTGACCGATGTACGACATCGTCGGCAAGCGACGCTGGTACTACCTGTTCAGTGCCCTGATCACGGTCCCCGGGCTGATCTTCATCGCCCTCGGCGGCCTGAAGCCGTCCATCGACTTCACGGGCGGCACGGTGTGGCAGGTCCGGTTCACCGATGATCCGTCCCCGGCGGAGGTCCAGGCTGCTCTGGTCGCGCTCGACCACCCGGAGGCGGTCGTCGAAACGGTGGACGGCGGGTTCCTGGAGATCCGCCTGGAGCCCATCGAGTTCCCGATCGTCGGCGGCATCCCAACTCCCGCGCCGACGTCGTCACCGTCCCTGACGCCCAGCCCGACAGGCTCGCCGGTCGACACCCCCGCACCGAGTGGTAGCGTTTCCGAGTCCCCGAGCGCGACGCCAAGCCCGATTCCCACCCCGAGTCCGACTCCGTCCCCGACGCCGACGCCGGAGCCCACGCCACCTCCGCCGCCGACCATCGAAGGGACGCCGATCGAGGAGCTCGTCCAGGGGCTGGAGGCGCAGTTTGGGTTCTCGGAAACCCGCTCCCTGGACACGGTCGGCGCGATCATCGGCTCGGAGCTCATCCGGAGCTCGATCATCATCCTTGCCGTCGGCGAGGCGTTCATCCTCCTGTACCTGTGGTATCGGTTCCGGAGCATCCGGTTCGGAACGGCGGCGATCGTCGCCCTCGTGCACGACGTGATCGTGGTCGTGGGTGCGTTCGCGATCCTGGGCTACTTCTTCGGCGTGGAATTCGACGCGTTGTTCGTGACCGCGCTGCTCACCGTCATCGGCTTCTCCGTGCACGACTCGATCGTCGTCTTCGACCGGATCCGGGAAAACCGCCTTCGCCACGCGGGGGAGTCGTTCGGCGCGATCGTCAACCACTCGATCCTCCAGACCATGGGCCGGTCGATCAACACTTCGCTGACGGTCATCGCGACCACGGCTGCCCTGCTGCTCCTCGGGCCGGTGACGATCCAGACGTTCACGCTCGCCCTGCTGATCGGGATCGTGAGCGGGACATACTCCTCGATCTTCAACGCGAGTCAGATCCTCGTCACCTGGGACGAATGGGCCGCCAAGCGCAAGGCGCGACGATCCGCGCGCTGACAGGAGCCTCGCGGGTGCCAGTGGGCTAAGTCGGGCGACAGCAGGCCCATCTACCATGGCCGGGCATGATCCGGCCCCGATTTGACTGGCTCCTCCCGGCTCCCCTTGACCGTCTCCCCACCCTGACCGGGTTCGGCGCGCCGGTCGCCACTCTGCTCGTCCGCCGGGGGATCGAGACCGATGCCGAGGCCGCGCGCCTCCTGAACGCCGGCGCCACCGACCTCCCTTCGCTTGACCAGATGACCGATGCCGAGCCGGCGATCGACCGCATCGAGCGGGCCGTGGTCGAGGGCGAATCGATTGCCATCTGGGGCGACTACGACGCCGACGGGATGACCGCGGTCGCGATCTGGGTGCTCGCTCTGCGCCACCTCGGTGTCGAGCCGATCCGCTACGTGCCCTCCCGCCTGGCCGAGGGCTACGGCCTGTCGGTCGACGGGCTCCGGGCGCTGGCCGGCCGGGGCGTTCGGCTGGTCGTCACCTGCGACTGCGGCGTGGGCAACGCGGCCGAGGTGGCGGTGGCGAGGGAGCTGGGAATGGACGTAGTCGTGACCGACCACCACGTTCCGCCGGCCCTCCTGCCCGCGGCGGTGGCGGTCGTCGATCCGCACCGGGCAGATTGCGCCTACCCGAATCGCGATCTCACCGGGGCCGGTCTGGCGTACCGACTGGCGACCGGGCTGCTCGCACGACGCGGGCTCGAGGCGCCCGACCTCGCGGCCCTCGCGGCGATCGGGGCCATCGCCGACGTGGCTCCCATGACCGGGGAGAGCCGCGCCATCGTGCGGATGGGGCTCGCCGAGCTGGCCGCGACCACACACCCCGGACTCCGCGGACTCGTCGCGAGGGGAGCGGACGACCCAGCGCGGCCGACGGCACGGGACGTGGGGTTCGGCATCGTCCCGCGGCTGAACGCCGCCGGCCGCATCGCGGACGCGGAGCTTGCCCTCGACCTGCTCGTCGCCACCGACCCTGCGCACGCCGAATCGCTCCTCGCCGAGCTCGAGGCGGTTCATGAACGTCGGCGGGAGCTGACGACGGTTGCCATCGAGAGCGCACGCGGCTTGGCGGCCGGCCTGTCGGGAAGCGGGCCACTGGCCCTGCGCGACGACGCGTGGCCGGCCGGCCTGCTCGGGCTGGTGGCGGGTCGCCTCTCCGACGAGCTCGCCCGACCGGTGGCGGCCGCGACGCTGGTCGAGTCGGAGGTTCGCGGATCGATCCGCGCCCCGGCCGATTTCGACGTCGCGGTCGCCCTCGAAGCGGTGGGGGCTCACCTCGCCAAGCGGGGCGGGCACGCGGCGGCCGGGGGGTTCAGCACGGCGGCCGATCGCTGGGAGGGATTCGCCACCGCGTTCGGCGCGCTGCCCAGGCCCCTGCCAGCAGGTCTGATGGTGGCGCCGCTGGGCGCTGACGCGCTGCCGGTCGACCTGGTCCTCCCGGCCCGCTATCTCGGGTGGCCGCTGCTCTCCGAGATCGGCAGCCTCGCTCCGTACGGGGCGGGCAATGGCGAGCCCGTCCTCGCCGTGACCGGTCTCATCGTCGGTGACGCGCGTCGGGTCGGAATCGGGGCCAGCCACCTCTCGATGCGGATGCGGAAAGGGCTCGAGACGATCGACGCCATCGCGTTCGGCGTGGGGGAGGACCGCGAAACACCGGAGCCGGGCGTTGCCCTCGACCTGGTCGGGACCCTCGAGTCGCGGACGCTCGACGGCGAGCCGAGGCTCCAGCTCCGGGTCATCGACTATGCGACCGCGGACGCATCACCCCTCGCCGCCCGGCGTCGCGAGGTGCGTGTGCCACTCGAGCCCCTCGCGGTTCCCGGATGAGCAGCAGCCCCACGGCGCTCGAGCGCCTGCGTGAGCGGCATGCGGCGCTCGGCGCGCCGCTCTGTCTGGGCATCGACCCGCGACCCGGAGCGCTGCCCGATGGTCTCGCCCCCGACGCCGGGGGCGTCGAGTCGTTTGCCCGCGGCCTGGTCGAGGCGGCGGCGGACCTCGTCGTTGCCGTCAAGCTCAACACGGCCTACTTCGAGGCGCTCGGCGCCACCGGCTGGGCGGCCCTCGAACGCGTGCGGGCAGCGATCCCGCGCGGGCCGATCGTGATCCTCGACGCGAAGCGCGGAGACATCGGTCCGTCCGCCGAGCGCTACGCGGAGGCCCTGTTTGGCCGGCTGGACGCCGACGCGGTGACCGTTCAGCCATATCTCGGCGAGGACGCCGTCGAGCCGTTCCTGGCGTTCCCGGGTCGCCTCGTGTACCTGCTGGCCCGTACCTCGAACCCGAGTGCCGGACGGCTCCAGGACCTTCTCGTCGACGGCGTCCCCCTCTCGACCGCGGTCGCCCGCTGGGCCGCGGAGCGATGGACCGATGGACGCGTGGGGCTGGTGGTCGGCGCCACCGATCCGGCGGAGCTGCGCCGGCTGCGCGCCGACGTTCCCTCCCTCGGGTTCCTCGTGCCGGGCGTCGGCGCCCAGGGGGGCGACCTCGTTGCCGCGGTCGAGTGCTCCGACGGGACCGTGGCGCCCGGGCTCGTCAATGTTTCGCGCGGGATTGCCGAGGCGGCGACGGGGCCGGACTGGCCGTCCGCGGCGTCGGCGGCCGCCAGGAGCTGGCTGGACGGCCTCCGAAAGGCTGGTGCTACACTCGGCGCCACCAGCTGAGGAGAGTCGGCCGCAAGATGCCAACGATCGGAGCCCCCGAGCTCATCATCGTCCTGGTGATCGTGCTCATCCTCTTCGGACCTGGTCGGTTGCCGGACATCGGCAACGCGATCGGTAAGGGGATTCGCGAGTTCCGGAAGGCGTCCTCCGAGATCGAGGACTCGATCCGGGGCGAGGCGAAGCCCTCCGACACCACTACGCCGAAGAGCTGACCCCGGCCGCCCGTCGGCGCGCCAGCCGCCTGAGCCCATGAGCGCGGACGGCTCGACCATGACCATGGTCGAGCACCTCGAGGAGCTGCGCCGCCGCCTGATGGTCGTGATCGCGGCCATCGCCATCGGCGGGGTGCTGGGGTTCATCGTCTCCGAGACGGTCCTCGACATCCTTCGACAGCCCCTGCCGGAGGGCTTCGACACGCTCTTCTTCACGAGCCCGGCCGGGGCCTTCGTGGCCCGATTGAAGATCGCTGGATTCGTCGGGGTCGCGCTGGCGATGCCCGTGATCATGTACGAGCTCTACAAGTTCGTGACTCCCGGGCTCATGCCGGGCGAGCGCCGCATGCTCTGGCCGTTCCTGCTGGTCGGCGTCTTGCTCTTCGCCCTCGGGGTGGTGATCGGGTATCTCATCCTGCCGCTGGCCCTCACGTTCCTGTTCGGGTTCGCCGGGGAGGGAATCGAGCCGTTTCCGATCCTCGAGGAATACATCGGCTTCGTCACCACCCTGCTCATCGTCTTCGGGCTCATGTTGCAGTTCCCGGTCGTGATCTTCGTGCTCGCGAGGCTGGGAATCGTGACGCCCCAATGGCTCGCGTCTCGCCGACGATGGGCCATCCTGATCATCGCCGTGGTCTCGGCGGTCGCCACGCCCGGCGGGGACCCGTTCTCGATGGTGGTACTGGCCCTGCTCATGTATGGCCTCTTCGAAGCGACCCTGGTCGTCGTCCGAACCCTGCGGCCGCGCTCGAGCGGGTCCCCGACCGATGACAACCGATGAGCGTCCGACCGTCCTCCTGCTGACCGATCCGGGCTTGAGCGGCCACGCCTGGCCGGGCCACCCGGAGCGGCCGGAGCGGATCGCGCCAGTCGTGGCCGGGGTCGCGGAAGCGGCCCGCGTAGCCGGGGCCGAGCTCGTCGAGCGGACGGCAGACCCGGCGCCGACGGAGCTCCTGGCCTCCGTGCACGACCCGCAGTACGTCGGCTGGCTGGCGGCCGGCGTTCAGGGCAATGGTGGCTGGTTGGACGCCGACACCTACCTTGTCGAAGCGTCGCCCCGAGCCGCCATGCTCGCGGCAGGACTGACGATGGCCGCTGCCCTGGCGGCCGCGCGCGGCGAGGCAGTTGTCGCCTTCGCGGCGGTCCGGCCACCGGGCCATCACGCTGGCAGCGAAGGCGGGAAGGGGTTCTGCATCCTGAACAACGTCGCGGTCGCCGTAGCCGCGCTTCGCGCCGCGCGCGCCGCCGAGCGGGTGGCGGTGCTCGACTGGGATGGGCACCACGGCGACGGGTCCGAAGCGCTGTTCGCGGATGATCAGGACGTCTTCTATGCGTCGACCCACCAGTACCCGTGGTATCCGGGGACCGGTTCCTCGTTCGACCAGGGCGAGACGCTGCTCAACGTCCCGCTGGCGGCCGGGAGCGGAGACGAAGAGTTCATCGCTGCCTGGCGAGAGACGATCCTGCCCCGGATCGAGGCGTTTGGCCCCGATGCCATCCTGGTCTCCGCGGGCTACGACGCGCACCGCATTGACCCGCTGGCCGGGCTGGAGGTCACCGAGCACGGTTACGGAGAAGTCGCACGCATGGTGGGGCAGGTCGCACGCGAAGCGGGCCTGGGCGGCGTGGCGGTTGTCCTCGAGGGAGGCTACGACCTCGACGCGCTACGGGCCTCGTCCGCGGCCACGGTCACCGGCCTGCTCACCGGGTTGGCTCGTCCGCCGAACGGGGAGCGCGGGGACTGAGGGCTATACTCGGAACGGTGTCGTCCCGACGGGCCTCCGTGGCTCCCGCTGATCGCCCGACACGGCGCTCTCGGCCGCGCCGGCCGTCATCCGTGCCCACCGCCGAGCGAGGGCAGCGCACCAAGCCTGCTCCAGATCGCGCCACGCTGGCGGTCGAGATCGTGACCTTTGGGTTCAAGTACGGCCTGCCGCCGAAGGTTGACCTCGTGTTCGACGTCCGATTCCTGACCAACCCGTTCTGGGTCCCGGACCTTCAGCCGCTGTCCGGGCTGTCGGCCGAGGTCCGACAGTACGTGCTCGAGCAACCGCAGGCGGGTCGGTTCCTCGACCTCGTCGTGCAGCTCCTCGAGCTCACGGTTCCGGCCTACCGCGAAGCGGGGCGAGACCGCCTGATCGTGGCCCTCGGCTGCACCGGGGGCTACCACCGCTCGATCGCCCTGGCCGAGGAGCTGGCGGGGCGCCTCGGCAGCCTCGAGGGCGCATCGGTATCGGTCATCCACCGGGAGCTGCGCCGATGACCGGCCGCCGGTTCCCGCCCTGGCTGTACCCCGGCATGCACATCAAGCGCTGGCTCGGTGCCGTCCTGGTGGGCCTGACGATCCTGGCCATCGGTGCGGCGATCCTGGTCATCGAGATCTACCGCCAGGCGATCATCGAGTTCCCCGAGATCGCCGCCCTGCTGGGCGCGGAGCTGGAGCGCGAGATTCGGGCCGCGATCGTCATCACCGTGGGTGTTGCCCTCACCGGGTTCGGGTTGTGGAAGCTCATGCACAGCCTCGTCTCGCCGTTCGTGTCGAGCGGCGACTCGGTCATGGAAGTGCTTTACACCAAGCGGTACCTCGCCCGTGGACCGCGGATCGTGGCCCTCGGTGGCGGCACGGGGCTCTCGACCCTGTTGCGCGGCCTGAAGGCCTACTCCGCGAACATCACCGCCGTCGTGGGCGTGGCCGACGACGGCGGCAGCAGCGGCCGGCTCCGCCAGCAACTGGGGATCGTACCGCCCGGGGACATCCGGAACTGCATCGCTGCCCTCGCCGACGCCGAGCCGCTGATGACCCAGCTCATGCAGTACCGATTCCCGCCAGGATCCGGCCTTGACGATCACGCGTTCGGGAACCTGTTCATCGCGGCCATGACGGCGGTCACCGGCGACTTCGACGAGGCGGTGCGGGAGTCGAACCGAGTCCTCGCCGTCCGAGGCCAGGTCCTGCCCGCGACCAGCGTCCCGCTCAACCTCACCGCCCGCCTTGCCTCGGGTCGATTCCTGTCCGGCCAGGCCGCGGTGAGCCAGGCCACCGAGCCGATCACGCGCGTCCGGATCGATCCGCCGGACGTTCGCGCAAATCCGGAGGCGATCGAGCGGATCCTCGAGGCGGACCTCATCGTCATCGGTCCTGGCAGCCTGTACTCCAGCGTGATGCCAAACCTGCTGATCAGCGACATCCACGACGCGTTGTCCGCGGCGGAGGGGCTGCGCGTCTACGTCTGCAACGTGGCCACCCAGCCCGGCGAAACCGGCGGCTTCACCGCGTCCCAGCACCTCACCGCCCTGTTCGACCATGCCGGGGACGAGCTGGTGGACATGGTCCTCTTGAACCGAAACCGATCCGCCCGCCGGCCGTCCGGGTGGCAGGGCCAGCCGGTCCAGCTCGACACCCGGCAGCTCGAGGAGCTACCGGTGGTCGTCATCGAGGAAGACGTCATCGACGACCAGAACGCGCATCACCATGACCCCGACAAGCTGGCGGCCGTCCTGCTCCGCCTGCTCCAGGAGGATCGACCCGCCCGCCAGCGACACCGCATCCGGCGACCGGTGGCGACGGCCAGCTGACGCGGATGCGTCCTGCCCGAGACGTGAAGGGGGAGCTGGCCCGCATCGAGCCGGCCCGGGCCTGCTGTCGCGCCGCGGAGCTCGCCGGACTCCGCTTCGCGGACGGGGCCATCCGGTCCCTCGACCCGGCCACCGTTCGGGTGGCGGTGCGGCTGGGGGCGGGCCGCGACGTCGCCCGATCCGCCGACCGCGGTTCGGGAACGCGCCATCACCTCGCGGTCCTCGGCGCCCGCGGGCCGGGCCGGTGGAGCTGGTCCAGTGCGGCAGCTCACGACCGGCAGGCGTTCCTCCGCGGAGTCGTGCTGGGCAGTGGCTCCCTTTCGTTCTCCAGGACGGGGCCGCACGTCGAGTTCGTCTTCCGATCGCGTTCCCGGGCGCAGACCCTGCAGCGGCGACTCGCAGCCAGCGGCATCCGGGCCGCGGCCTACGACCGCCGGGACCGCGCGGTGGTCTACGTCAAGGGCCGCGAACAGGCGGCCGCGCTCCTCCAGCTGACGGGCGCCCACGGCGCGTTGCTCGAGATGGAATCCGAGCGGGTCGGGCACGACGTCCAGAACCGGCTGAACCGGTTGCTGAACGCGGAGGCGGCCAACGTCAATCGGACGGTGCGCGCCGCGGAACGCCAGGTCCAGGCCATCGAGCGCCTGGAGGCCGAGGGCCGTCTCGACGACCTCTCGCCCGGCCTGCGAGCCGTGGCCGATGCCCGCCGAGCGCACCCGGAGGCCGACCTCGAGGCCCTCGCGGCCGAGCTTCAGCTTGGCCGGTCGGCTGTCCATCACCGGTTGCGACGGATCGAGCAGCTGGCGGGGTGACGGACCGCCGATGACCGCCGCGTCGCGCCGGCCGCTGGTCGCCGGCAACTGGAAGATGCATCCGACCGACCGGGCTGCCGCACTGGCACTCGCCCTGGCCGTGGCCGAGCACACCGCGGCCACCACCTCGGACGAGAGGGTGGAGGTCGTCGTGTGCCCGCCGGCGATCTGGCTCGGCGACGTGGCCGCCAGCCTCGAGGGAACGGGCGTGGGGGTTGGTGCCCAGACCATGCACCCCCACGACAGTGGCGCGTTCACCGGGGAGATCTCTCCCGCCATGCTCGCCGGCATGGCGAAGTACGTGATCGTGGGCCACTCCGAGCGCCGCCAGCTGTTCGGTGAGACCGATGAGGACGTGGCGGCCAAGGTCGCCAGCGCGGTGGCTCATGGCCTCGTCCCCATCGCCGCGGTGGGCGAGACGCGCGACGAACGGCGTGCCCACGACACGGCCCTCGTCCTCGAGCGACAGGTGCGGGCGGTGATCTCGCGGCTCGACGTGCTCGCCGGCAGCCGGCTGGTGGTGGCCTACGAACCGGTGTGGGCGATTGGCACCGGTGATGCGGCGACGGGCGCGGACGCCCAGGCCGGGGCGGCCCTCATCCGCTCCCTCCTCGCCGAGCGAGACCCGGCCGGCGCGGCGGAGACTCGCATCCTGTACGGCGGCAGCGTGGCCTCGGAGCTCGCCGCCGACTATTTCTCCCAGCAGGACGTCGACGGGGCGCTGGTCGGCGGCGCGTCGCTCGACGCGCGGGCGTTCGCCGGCATCGTCCACGCCGCGGCCGCGTGACCCGCGCGACCTGATGGCGGGCGGCGTCCGACCGGTCGTCCTCTGCGTCCTCGATGGCTTCGGGCTCGGTACCGACCCGTCCGTCGACGCGATCGCGGCCGCCGACATGCGCACCTGGCGCCGGCTCTGGGCGACGTGGCCGCATGCACGGCTGGCGGCCGCCGGTGAAGCGGTCGGCCTGCCGGCCGGGCAGATGGGGAACAGCGAGGTCGGTCACCTGAACCTCGGGGCCGGCTTTCCCGTGCTCCAGGACCTGCCCAGGATCAACCGGGCGATTGCCGACGGGTCCTTCGCCGCCAACCCGGCCCTGCTTCAGGCCGTCCGCCACGCCCGCGACCACGGGGGCACGCTGCACCTGCTCGGGCTCGTCGGGCCGGGCGGCATCCATGCCGTGGATGGGCACATCGTGGCCATGGCCGAGCTGGCGCAAGGGCAGGGGCTGCCGGCGGGCAGCGTCCTGCTCCATGCCTTCACCGATGGGCGGGACACGCCACCCCGCTCCGCCGCCGAGCTCGTGCCGGCACTCCTCCGGCGTCTCGATGGAAAGGCGACGCCGGCAACCGTCTCGGGCCGCTACTGGGCAATGGACCGCGACAGCCGCTGGGAGCGGACCCGCCTCGCGTACGAGGCGATCGTCCACGGGACGGGTCCGACCGCGGCGGACGCTGTCGAGGCGATCGCCGCGGCCCATGCCGGCGGGATCGGGGACGAGTTCATCGAGCCCACCATCGTCATGCCCGGGACGCGGGTCCGCCCCGGTGACGCGATCGTCCACCTGAACTTCCGGGCTGACCGGGCCCGGCAGATGACCCAGGCGCTCGCCTTGCCGGCGTTCAGCGCCTTCGACCGTGGGGAGGTCCCGGCGGAGGTATCGGTCACGACGCTGACCCAGTACCAGGATCGGGCGGAGCTGCCGGTGGAGGTGGCATTCGGGCCGGTGGTGGCCGATGGGCTGGCCGCTCACCTGGCGCGGCTCGGCCTGCGCCAGCTGCACCTGGCCGAGACGGAGAAGTACGCCCATGTCACGTACTTCTTCAACGGCGGGGTCGAGGACCCATTCCCTGGGGAGGATCGGATCCTCGTCCCGTCCCGGCGCGACGTGCCGACCTACGACTTCGCCCCGGAGATGAGCGCGGAGCCGATCACCGACCACCTGGTCGCCGCGGTCGAGGGCGGCGACCACGCGTTCATCGTCGTGAACTACGCCAACCCGGACATGGTCGGCCACACCGGCATCTGGGACGCGGCGATGGCCGCCCTCGAGTTCGTGGATGCCTGCCTTGGGCGGGTGGAGGCCGCGGTGCTCGCCGCTGGCGGGGCACTGGTCATCACCGCGGACCATGGCAACGTCGAGCGGATGCGGGACATCCATGGCCAGCCGCACACCGCCCACACCACCGCAGACGTGCCCGTCGTGCTCGTCGGCGAGCCGTGGCGCGGGGCTCGGCTCCGGGACGGAACGCTGGCCGACGTCGCGCCGACCCTGTGCGAGCTGCTCGGCATCGACAGCGGTCCGCAGATGACGGGCCGCAGCCTGCTGGCCGGCGTCGCCTCCGGCTGAGCGTGTCCTATACTGCCCGCCGCATGACCGCCCTCGCTCTCGTCCAGTCGATTCTCGCGGTAGCCCTCACCGTCGCCATCCTGCTCCAGCAGCGGGGCGCGGGGGTCGGTGGCGCGTTCGGTGGTGAGATCACCGCCTACCGGAGCCGGCGCGGCATCGAACGGACGCTGTTCCGCCTCACGATCGTGCTGGCCGCGCTGTGGGTCATCTTCTCCGTGCTGGGGCTTTACCTCCAGACGATCTGACAAAGGTCCCGTTTTCTCGCGGCGGGGGACGCCGTGTAGAATCGAAGTCCGGGCCGAGGTGGCGGAATAGGCAGACGCGCTAGGTTCAGGACCTAGTGACCATTACGGTCGTGTGGGTTCAAGTCCCTCCCTCGGTACCAGCCCTGGCCCAGGTGGCGGAATTGGTATACGCGTACGTTTGAGGGGCGTATGAGGAAACTCATCCGGGTTCAAGTCCCGGCCTGGGCACCACCTTCCGCAGACCGATGACGCCGCTCGCCCCCGAGCGGCGTTTCGCGTAGGCTCCGGGCGGGCGGTTAGCTCAGCCGGTCAGAGCGTCTCGTTTACACCGAGAAGGTCGGGGGTTCGAGCCCCTCACCGCCCACCAATTCCGCGAGTACCATGGCCACCCACACAAAGTGCCCTGAGGAGACGTCGCCCCGATGGAGTTCCTGCCCTGGATCCTTTTGATCGTCGTCGCCGTCATCGTGATCGGCGGCATCCTGATCTACAACGGGTTAGTCCGCCTCCGCAACCAGGTCGACGAGGCGTGGAACCAGATCAGCGTTCAGCTCAAGCGGCGCCACGACCTCATCCCGAACCTGGTGAACGCCGTCCGCGGCTACATGGAGTTCGAGCAGGAGACGCTGACTCGGGTCATCGAAGCCCGCAATGCCGCCGTCCAGGCGTCCGCCGGAGGTCCGGCCAACGCCGGCGCCGCCGGGGGAGCGGAGAACTTCCTGACCGGCGCCCTGCGCCAGCTGTTCGCCCTGGTCGAGAACTACCCCGACCTGAAGGCGAACCAGAACGTGATGCAGCTCCAGGAGGAACTGACCACGACCGAGAACCAGATCGGGTTCGCCCGCCAGCACTACAACGCCACGGTGCGGGAGATGAACACCGCGATCCAGACGTTCCCGAACGTCCTCTTCGCGGGCGCGCTCGGCTTCAGGGAGCGCGACTACTTCCAGATCGAGGAAGCGGACACCGCCGTGCCCGAGGTGAATCTCCAGGTCTGATGCTGGCGGCCGGCCGTCGCCCGCGATGACCGACCCCGCGCCGACCTTCTACGGCCAGATCGCCGCCAACCGGCGGGCGAGCTGGCTGCTGATGCTGATCGTCACCCTGCTCCTGATCGCGCTGGCTGGCACGGCCGGCTACGCGCTCGGGTTCGAGTGGTACGGGATCCCGTTCGCGCTCATCCTGGCCGGGATCCTGGCCAGCACCTCGTACTTCGGCGGCGATCGGCTCGTGCTCGCGGCCAGTGACGCGCACGAGATCGACCGGGCCAACCCGCCGGACAACCTCCGCCAACTGATGAACGTGGTCGAGGAGATGCGGCTGGCAAGCGGCCAGCCCATGCCCCGCGTCCATGTCATTCCCGACACCGCGCCAAATGCGTTCGCCACCGGGCGCGACCCGAAGCACGCGTCCATTGCGGTCACCACCGGACTGCTCGAGAAGCTCGACCGGGAGGAGCTCCAGGGCGTGGTCGCCCACGAGATGAGCCACGTCCGCAACCTCGACATTCGATTCATGCTCCTGGTCGGGGTCATGGTCGGGACCATCGCCCTCCTGGCGGACTGGTTCCTGCGGATCTCGTTCTGGGGCGGGGTCGGCGGCCGCCGACGGGGGAGCGGCGAAGGAGGAGGAGGGGCCATGGCGATCGTGGCGATCGTGGCGCTCCTCCTGTCGGTGATCAGTCCGATCGTCGGTCGCCTGGTCATGCTCGCCGCCAGCCGTCGTCGCGAGGGACTGGCCGATGTGAGCGCGGTCGAGCTGACCCGCAACCCGCTCGGTTTGGCCGGTGCCCTGCGCAAGATCTCCAACGATCCGGAAGTGCTGGAAGTCGCCAATAAGGCCACCCAGCACCTGTACATCGTCAATCCGATCAAGCACTTCGAGAAGCGCTCGAGCTCGATGTGGGACACCCACCCGCCCCTGGCGGAGCGGATCGCGGTCCTCGAGTCGCTGGCCGGGGCCAGCGCGGCAGGGGTTGCCGGCGCTTCCGGCGGAGGCGGCGTACCTTCGGCGAGTTGACCCACGCCGAAGGCGATCGGTATCCTGACCAACGGCGCCCGACATGGGCCGAGGTAGCTCAGTTGGTAGAGCACCGCCCTGAAGAGGCGGGTGTCGTCAGTTCGAATCTGACCCTCGGCACCAACCGGGGGTCAACCGGGCGGAAGTGGCTCAGTTGGTAGAGCATCACCTTGCCAAGGTGAGGGTCGCGGGTTCGAGTCCCGTCTTCCGCTCCATTTCTTTGCCCCGC
>DATFEC010000110.1:0-6715 GCA_035251655.1 Candidatus Limnocylindria bacterium
TGCCACTGGGCGACATGAACTCATGCCACACCTCGGTCCCCGCCGCCGGTGGGTCGTCCAGCTCCTTGATGGCCACGATGCCGTCGAAGCGGATCGTGCCCGGCCGGCCGTCATCGGTCTCGAAATCGTCCTCGTACTCGGCCGCGATTTCGACCGCCTGGCCCATGGCCGTCTCCTCGTCGTCCCCATCGACCAGCACCACTCGGTCCTCGACGAGGTACGGCTCGACGGCATCCTCGACAAGGTAGGCGTAGCGCAGCTCGACGGCGAACCATCCGCTGCTCACGACCCGGGCGGCGGCCGGGTCGGTCTCGACCGCCGTCGAGCGTCGAACGTCGGTCACGCCGGCGGCGGCTCCTCGCCCATGACCGTTTGTGACTGCTCGCGCATGAACTGCATGACGTAATACGGGCCCAGGCCGCTCTTGCCCGACGAGCCGGAGCCCTTCCAGCCACCGAACGACTGGATGCCCGGCCACGCCCCGGTGGTCGCGCCACTCCGCCGGTTCACGTACGTGACGCCAGCCTGGATGGTGGAAAGGAACTTCTCGATCTCGGACCGATCTCCGGAGAAGATGCCCGCGGTCAACCCATACGCGGTGTCGTTGGCCATAGACAGCGCCTCGTCGAGGGAATCGACCTCCCCTACCACCACGAACGGGACGAACAGCTCGTCGCGGAACAGGCGGTGGGTGGCTGGCAGGCCCGTGACCACCGTCGGGGTGGGGTAGTAGCCACGCGCTGCATCGCCGCTGTCCAGCACCTCGCCGCCGGCCTCGATCGTGCCGCCGTCGCGCCGAGCCTCGGCCACCGCGTCGGTGAACTTGCGCAGCGAGCGCTCGTTGATGACGGGGCCCATCCAGTTCTCCCGCGCGGTCGGGTCGCCGACGGTGATCTCCCGTGCCCGTTGGGCCAGGCGCGCGACGAAGTCGGCGGCCACCCGGCGGTCGACGTAGACCCGCGAGTTCGCGCTGCACTTCTGCCCGTCGAACCCGAACGCGGAACGAGCCACGCCCTCGGCCGCGACGTCGAGATCCGCGCTGGCGGTGACGATGGCCGGGTTCTTGCCGCCCATCTCGGTGATGATCGGCCGTGGGTAGTCGCGGGTGAAGTTGCGGTAGAGCCGCATTCCGACCTCGTACGAGCCGGTGAACACCATCCCGTCGATCCCCGGGTTGTCCTCGAGCTCTGCCCCGACCGTCTCGCCGGGGCCGGTGACGAGGTTTACGACCCCCTCCGGGATGCCCGCGTCGCGGAGGGCCTCCACGAACTTCCAGGCCATGAGCGGGGCATCCGACGAGGGCTTCATGACGACCGTGTTGCCGGCAATGAGCGCCCCGGACGCCGGCCCCCCGGCGAGGGCCATCGGGAAGTTGAACGGGCTGATGACGGCCCATACCCCGTGCGGCTTGAGAATCGACCGGGTGTGCTCCTCGGGCGAGAGCGAGCCCATCGGTCGCACGAACCCGTCGTGGGCCTCCATCTGGTTGGCGTAGTAGCGCAGCAGGTCGGCCGTCTCCTCGACGTCACCGAGCGCCTCCAGCCGGTTCTTGCCAACTTCGAAGGTCATGAGCGCGGCGTACTCGAACTGCCTTTCGCTGATGAGGTCGGCGGTTCGGCGGATGATCTCGAGCCGCTTCCGCCAGCCGATGTCGCGCCAACCGGGAAACGCCGCACGCGCGGCGGCCACCGCGTCGCGGACGTCCTGGCGCGTGCCAAGCGGGAAGCGGCTGACGACCAGGTCGGTGTCGATCGGTGACCGATGCTCGAAGGTGTCGTCCGAGGTCCGCAGCTCGGAGCCGATGAGCATGGGGTACGACTTCCCGAGCTCCCCGCGGGCCCATGCGACGGCTTTGTCGAAGGCGGCCTGGAGCTCGGGATTGTCCGCGCTCAGGGTCGCGTAGGTGATCTTCAGGCGGGGCATGGTGGCCGTCACGGGGGCTCCCGGCTGCGGTGGGGGGCGATTATCGCACCGGCCTGCGAGCGGCGGGCAGAGCGGGAGGCCAGGCTCCGGGGGGAGAAGAACCTGGCCTCCCAGCCCCGGATGATAGACCGACGGATACCCGCTGGGAACCCGTTTCAGGCAGTGGCCTTTTCGCGGTGATAGAGGCCCAATTTGAGCTCAGGCATGGCCGGATGGGCGCTCATCAGGAAGGCCCGGGCCCGGTCGCCATACAAGCGAGGCAGGATGGCATGTGCGGACTCCGCGTCTCGAAGGTCGAGCTTCGCGTGGACGACCTTGATCTTGAAGCCATGACGCAGCCACCACCCGGTCCGTCGCTGGGTGGCGCGGCGCGCCTCGGCCACGATCTCCGGCTCGAGCAACGGGGAGACGTCGTCCCGGCCGTAATAGCCCATCACCACCAGCCTGCCGCCGGGGCGGATGACCCGCAGCGCCTCGGTGATCGCCGGCAGCCACACGTCCTCGGCCTCGATCAGGCCGTGGAGCACGATGTCCACCGCGCCGTCCCGGAGGGGAAGGGCGGTCGCCGCTCCCTCGACCATCCGGATGTTCGGCTGATGGGCGGCGCTCGCCCGCTGCCGGGCCTCGCCCAGAAGCGCCGGGTCGGACTCGATCCCATAGGTCCGCGCCGTTCGCCGGGCGAGGAGCATCGGGTAGTGGCCGATACCGGTACCGACGTCTGCGATCCGCTTGCCGGAGAGCGGGACGATCCGCTCCAGCGCGGCGAGCACCTTGCGATCGGGATCGACGATTTCTCCCAGCCGGTGGTAGAGGTCCGGATCCGGCTCCGTCCAGGCAGGGAGGATGCCTCGCATCATGACCGCCCGCCCGACGCCGTCATGGTACGGCCACCCGGACCCAGGCCTGCCCGCCACCCTCGAGCGTGAGCAGCGCCTCCCCGGCGAGGACCTGGAGGTCGAACGAGACCGGGCCATTCATTCGCCGGTTGGCGACGATCGGAATCTGCAGGGCGGCGGGCGCGGCGAGGAGCGGGCCCCAGCCGAGCGAGGTCGTGCCCGCCGGCTCGCCGCGGGCGCCGGGCCCGACCACCCACTTCGTCCACGGCTGGACGAGCGGCGGGCAACCGTTGCAGATTCGGTCGTCGGACGGGGTGAACGGCGCGAGGAACAGGTGCTCGTCGAGGGACGTCGACCAGCGGATGACGAGCTCGGGAATCATCGTCGCATCGAGGTTGGTCACGGTGACGACGATCGTCCCCGAGGCATCGGTCGCGAGGTTCGGCGCGACCGTGAGGCGAACCTGCCGCGAGTCGGTTGTCGGCGGCTCCGCCAGCGAGTATGGCTCCGGGGTCGGCTCGGGGCTGACGCTCGGCTCGAGCGTGGGGGTCGGCTCTGGCGTCGGCGTGGAGGTCGGGCCCGGCGTCGGCGTCTCGGTAGGCAGCGGCAGGCAGGCGGTGACGCCCAGGAGCAGCACCAGTCCGAGAGTCACCCGCCGAGCAACGCGGGGCGTGGGGCGGGCCGACATGCCGCCGCATGGTAGTGGACGACCCCTTGCTACGATGGCCGGCATGGAGCCCGCCACCCCGACCAGTCGGCCCAGGCCCGCCTTCGGCATCGTGGCCTGGTTCGTGTGGGTGGCGGTCCTGCTGGCCGTGACCGGGCTCCTCCTGCCGCAGGTCATCGCCTTCGTCGACTTCAGCGAACGGGCGCCGTTCTCGATGCTCGGCATCGTGATGATGGCCGAGCTGGCGGTCGTCTTTTTCGGCCTCACCCTGGTCATCCAGCACAAGCGCGCGGGCCGCGGCTTCGCGATCGCGATCGCGCTCCTCCCGGTGCCGATCCTGGCCGGCCTGATCCCGGTGCTGCTGGACATGCCCCCGACCGCGGCGGTGGGCTGGAGCACGCTCATGGTCCCGATCGGCCTGCTCATCAGCGCGGTGCTCATCTTCAGCCTGACCCGACCCGGCGCCCGCGCGTGGTTCACGGAGGACTGACCGATGCGACTCGTCGCCTTCACCTCCACACTCGCCGATGGACCCCCCGGCCGTTGTCTGGGCATCGAGAAGGCCGACGGGATCCTCGACCTGACGGATCTGCTGGGCGCGGATCTCGGCGCCGTGCTGGCCGGTGCCGATCCGGTCGCGGTCCTGACCGATGCCGAATCCGAGGCGGCCTACGAGGGGCAGGCCCTGGTCCCGATGGGGGAGGTTCGGCTCCTGGCCCCGCTCGCCCGCCCGGGGAAGATCGTCTGCGTCGGGCTGAACTACCACGACCACTGTCGCGAGCAGAACGTCGAGCCGCCTGCCTACCCGACGCTGTTCGCGAAATTCGCCAGCGCGATCAGCCACCCCGGGGATCCAATCGTGCGGCCTCGAGCCACCGAGATGCTCGACCTCGAGGCGGAGCTGGCTGTCGTGATCGGCTGGCGTGCGTCGCGGGTGTCGGTGGCGCGAGCGATGGACCACGTCTTTGGGTACACGATCCTGAACGACGTCACCGCCCGCGACCTTCAGCGCGAGGACCGCCAGTGGCTGCGCGCGAAGAGCTGGGACGGCTTCGCCCCCCTCGGGCCGGCCGTGGTGACCCGCGACGAGATTGGTGAGCCGGCAGACCTCGCGATCCGCTCCCGGGTCAACGGGGAGTCGTGGCAGGACTCGACGACTGCCGACATGATCTGGGACATCGCGACCCTGCTCTCGTTCATCACCCGTTCCGTGACGCTGGAGCCAGGGGACATCGTCGCCACCGGCACCCCGGCCGGCGTCGGCCATTTCCACCAGCCGCCGCGCTACCTCGCGGCCGGGGACGTGATGGCGTGCGAGATCGCAGGCATCGGGGTGTTGGAGAACTCGATCGTCGACGAGCAGCCGAGGGCCGAGGACCACGTGACGGCCGCCGGGATGGCGGACCTGGCCCCGGAGCCGGCCACCGCGACGCCGGGGGACTGACGGTGCGTGCCCTGGCCAAGACGCGACCAGAGCCGGGGCTCGAGATCATCGACGCCCCGGTGCCGACGCCCGGGACCGGCGAGGTCCAGCTCCGGATCGAGGCCGCGAGCGTGTGCGGCACGGATCGCCACCTCTACCTCTGGGATCGCTGGGCGGCGGAGAACGTGCAACCCCCGGTGATCCTGGGCCATGAGCTTGCCGGCCGGGTGGCGGCCGTCGGCGCCGGGGTGAGCCGCGTCCGCGAGGGCGACCTCGTCGGGGTCGAGTCGCACCTGTTCTGCGGCGCGTGCGCCCAGTGCCAGGCGGGCTCCCCACACCTGTGTCGCGACCTGCGAGTCATCGGCGCCCACGTCGACGGCGGGTACGCGGAATACGTCGTCATCCCCGAGGCCAACGCCGTCGAGTCGAACGGGCTCGACCCGGCGGTCGTCGCCCTCCAGGAGCCCATGGGCAACGCCGTGCACGCCGCCTTCGTGGAGCCGATCGCCGGTCGCACGGTGGCGGTGACCGGCTGCGGTCCCATCGGCCTGTGCGCCGTTGGCATCGCCAAGGCCGCCGGCGCGGCGCTGGTGGTGGCCACCGATACCGAGCCGTATCGGCTCGAGCTGGCAACCACGATGGGGGCAAACCTTGCGCTGGACGCGACCACGCCCGACCTGGTCGAGCAGGTCCTGGCCGCGACCGGAGGCGACGGGGTCGAGGTGGTGCTCGAGATGAGCGGTTCGGCGGCCGCCCTGGACCAGGCGATGCGATTCGCGACCCGCGGCGGACGGATCAGCCTGCTCGGGATCTTCGGCGAGCCGGTGGCGGTGGATCTCTCGAACCTGTTCATCGAGAAGGGCCTGCGTGCCTACGGCATCTTCGGGCGGAAGATCTACGACACGTGGGAGCGGACGCAGGATCTGCTGCGGTCAGGCGCCCTGGACGTGACGCCGATCCTCACCCATCGGTTCGACCTCGCCGAGTTCGAGAAGGCGTTCGACCTGCTGGGATCGCGCCACGCGGGTAAGGTGGTGTTGCTGCCATGACATCGGTCCGTTCCACGCGCAACCCCATGGCCTTCCTCGACGACGAGCTCGAGGAGCTCCGCGAGAAGGGCCTGTACCGCCGCCTGCGGGTGGTGGAGAGCGAGCAGGCGGCCCACTGCCGGATTGACGGGCAGGACGTCATCACCCTGTCGAGCAACAACTACCTGGGCCTGACCACCCACCCCAGCCTGCGCGAGGCCACGATCTTCGCGACCCAGGCGCTTGGCGCTGGGTCGGGTGCGGTGCGGACCATCGCCGGCACGATGACCCTCCACCAGCAGCTCGAGGCGCGGCTGGCCGAGTTCAAACGCGTGGAGGCGACGCTCACCTTCCAGTCCGGCTTCACCGCCAACACCGGGGCAATCCCCATCCTCGCGCCCGAGGGCTCGGCCATCGTCTCCGACGAGCTGAACCACGCCAGCATCATCGACGGCATCCGGCTGACCAAGGCCGAGCGCAAGGTCTTCCCCCACGGTGATACCGATGCGCTGCGCGTCACGCTCCGTGAGCTTCGGGCCGCACCCGGCGGGGCGGAGCGGACGGTCCTGGTCATCACCGACGGCGTGTTCTCGATGGATGGCGACATCGCCCCGCTGCCCTCGATCGTGGAGGCAGCCGAGGAAGCGGAGGCCATCGTCTACGTCGACGACGCCCACGGATCCGGGGTCCTAGGCCGCAACGGCCGCGGAACGGTCGACCACTTCGACCTCCACGGTCGGGTCCACGTCCAGGTCGGGACCCTGTCGAAGGCGATCGGCGTGCTCGGCGGCTACGTGGCCGGCAGCCTCGCGCTCCGGGAGATCCTCATCCACCGCGC
>DATFEC010000254.1:0-2296 GCA_035251655.1 Candidatus Limnocylindria bacterium
CGGGCGTACAGGAATCGCCCGTCGGTGCGCTCCGGCAGCTGGAGCCGCTCGAGGGTCGCCCGTCGGTCGCGGAGCGGCTGTTCGAGCAGGTCCACGCCATCGAGATGGAGCAGGTCGAATGCGACGAGCACGACGGGGACCTTGTCCATGAGCACAACGTCTGGCCGCACCCGCCCAAGCCGGGTCTGAAGGGCAGCGAAGTCAAGCACAGCACCCTCCCGAAACGGGACGAGCTCGCCGTCGATGAGCAGGCCCTGGCCCAGGTCCTCGGCCGCGGTTGTGACCTCCGGGAACGAGATGGTGATGTCCTTCAGGTCGCGGCTGAACAGGCGGGCATCGCCGTCGCGCAGGTGCAGCTGGGCCCGGATGCCGTCGTACTTGTCCTCGATCCAGGCCTCGTCGCCGACCCGCCGCATGACCTCGTCGGCGCTCCCGACCGGGGTGGCGAGCATCGGCCGGATCGGCCGGCCGACGTCGAGCGCGGCCTCGTCGAGCTTCCGTCGCCGCGCCAGGGTGGCGGCTTCACCCGGTTCTCCAAGCAGCATCAACGCGCGACGGACCGATGCCAGCGGGGCGTCGAAGGCGGCGGAGATCGCCTCCTCCAGCAGCCCCTCGCGCAGTCCGATCCGCAGCTCCCGGGCCGCAATTCGGGCGACGAAGCGGGCCTCGGACGACGTCGCCCGTCGGAAGAGGTCGGCCATGAGCCCGACCCGTGCCTCGGCCGAGGAGGCGCCGGCCATCGCCCGGTAGGCGGCCGCCACCTCGGCCACGGTCAGCGGCGAGCCGGACGGTGGGCGATCCGCCAGCAGTTCGGCGGCGACGTCACCGAAGTCCGAGTGGCGCAGCCAGGCGGCGGACATCGCGACGTTGTCTGCCCCGCTCGCGGCGCCGAGGGCCCCCGCCTGCTGGACGAAGCCGAGGCCCAGCCGGTCCGTGGAACCGGGGAGCGGCGAACCGGCCAGGAAGGTGGCGGCCAGCGGCAGGTCGCCGGCCGGCAGCCCGCGCAGGTAGGCTGCCAGCCGATCGCGCTTGGCCAGCTTCGAGCGGGTCGCGGCCACGTCGTCGGCGGCCTGGGCGAAGGCGGCGAACGGGGAGCTGCGGGCGGCCATGGCACGAGTCTAGGCGCCCGCTTGACGGGCGCCATCGGTCCGGCCACCCTTCCCGCCGCATGACTTCCTTCGCCCGTGACGTCCCGCCGGCGGTCGCCGACCGCCTGCCGCCGGGGCAGGTTCTCACCGAGAAGTTCCCGATCCTCCAGTTCGGCCAGGTGCCCTCGTACCCCGACCTGTCGGGCTGGGACCTGCGGGTCTGGGGGGCCGTCGAGCAGCCGATCACCCTGAAATGGGCGGAGGTCCGCGCCCTGCCGGTCCGGGAGGTCACGCTCGACATCCACTGCGTCACCCGCTGGTCGAAGCTGGACACCGCGTGGGAGGGCGCGCCGATCGCCCACCTGGCGGAGGCGGCCGCCGTTCAGCTGGAGGCGAAGCACGTGATCTTCCACTCGGAGTACGGCTACACCGCCAACGTGCCGCTTGAGATCGCTCTCCAGCCGGACGCGCTCATGGCCTGGAACTACGACGGCAAGCCCCTCGAGCCGGAGCACGGCTATCCCCTGCGGGCGCTGGTCCCGGGTCGATACTTCTGGAAGAGCGCGAAGTGGCTCCGGGGCATCGAGTTCAGCGTCGACGACCGACCCGGCTTCTGGGAGCGGAATGGCTACAACAACAACGCCGACCCGTGGCGCGAGGAACGTTACTCCGATGACTGAGCCGTACCAGCCGCCCTCGGTTCAGACGGCCGAATACCCGCCGCCGGCTCCCGCGCCTGCCCCTCCGCCTGCGGCGACCCCGAGCGCTCCCCCGTCACGCCGGCTTTCTCCGCTGTGGCAGACGGTCGTCGTGTCCTTCGTCGGGCTGACCGTGTCCGGCGCGCTGGTCGTCCTCTCGCTCTTCAGCCGGAACCTGTTCGTCCCGCTCGTTCTGGCGGCCACGCTGATCGCGGTCGCCGTGGGCGTCTACGCCGCGATCCAGGGCTGGCGCGAGTCACAACGGGCCGCCCGCCGTGGAGCGCAGGGCCGAGCGGCCGCGATTGCGCTTCTGTCCGGCGCCATGCTCATCGTGGCCGCCGTTGCCATCTCCGGCGCGCTCTGGATCGTGCTCCTCTTCTTCCTCTAGATCCGCCTACCATTGCGGGGCGCGAGCCCCCATCGTCTAGAGGCCTAGGACGCCACCCTTTCAAGGTGGAGATCACCGGTTCGAATCCGGTTGGGGGCGCCAGCTCTCCCCGTCAGTCAGAC
>DATFEC010000109.1:0-7810 GCA_035251655.1 Candidatus Limnocylindria bacterium
GTGGCCAGCGTCGTCTTCCCCAGGCCCGGGGGTCCGTAGAGGAGGATGTGGTCGACCGGCTCCGACCGCTGCCGTGCCGCATCGATGAGGATCGCGAGGTTCTCCTTGATCCGCTCCTGCCCGGCGAACTCGTCGAGGCGACGGGGACGGACGGTCGCCTCGAGGGCGAGCTCATCCTCGAGGACCTCGGCGCTGCCGACCCGTTCGATGGTCACCTCTCGAGTCTAGCCTCAAGCCGATCGAGGTCGGCTTCGGTGTCGACATCCGGGGCGTGCCCCGGCACCGGCACCGCCTCCACCATTTCCGGGTTGGCGGCCAGGACCTCCCGCAGACCGATGTCCCCGCTCAGCGCCATGACCACGGGGACGGCCTCCGGCTCGATGAGCACCGGCGGGCCGTAATGGCCCTCGGCTGAGGCCGCGACCAGAGGCCGTGTGCCACGCGCGGCCAGGAGCGCGGCGATCGCCGCCGGCGTGACGGTCGGCTGATCGACGAGGAGGACGACCGCGGCACGCTCCGGTGGAACGGCGCCGATGCCGAGCTGGAGGGAGGAGCTCAGCCCCCGGGCCGGGTCGTGGTTCACGACCACGTCGATCCGCGCCGGCGTCTCGGCCCCGACCGGCACCACCGCGATGATCGGGTCGAGACCTGCCTCCCGCGCCCGCCGGGCAACGTGGCTGAGCAGCGTTTCGCCGGCCAGCTGCGCCACCAGCTTCGGGCTGCCGAACCGGCGCCCGAGGCCGGCGGCGAGGATCACGGCGGCCACCTTCGATCGATCGGTCATCGGTCGCATACTGGACCTCTCATGGACGAGGCGCTGGCGGCGTTGCGCGCCTGGAGGGCGGATGGGCTCGACGCTGCTCTGGCCACGGTGGTCCGGGTCGATGGATCGGCCCCGCGGGGCGTGGGAGCCAAGCTCGCGATCGCCGACGGCGGGGTGATGGCCGGCTCGGTGAGCGGTGGGTGCGTCGAAGGTGACGTGATCGAGCACGCTCGGACGGTCCTCCGCACCGGGGGTCCGGAGCTTCGGCGCTACGGGATCAGCGACGAGCAGGGCCTTGAGGTGGGGCTGATGTGTGGCGGCACGATCGAGGTCCTGATCGAGCCTGTCCGTGGCCCGGTGGCCCGCCTCATCGAGCTGTTCACGGCCCTGGTCGCCGCGCAGCGCCCTGTCGCGCGCGAGATCGCGGTCGCCGAACAGCCCATCGGCACCCGGCGCGTTCTCGACGGCGAGGAGGCGATCGGCGTCGCCGACTCGGACGCCGTGGTGTATGACCGCGCCCTGCCGCCCCCACGAGTCTGGATCGTGGGTGCGGGCCACATCGCCGAGCACGTCGCGGCTTATGCCGCTCGTGCCGGCTTCGCCCCGCTGGTCGTGGACCCGCGTCGCCTGTTCGCCGAGCAGCCACGCTTCGAGGGGGTCACGGTCATCCCCGAATGGCCGGATCGCGCCTTCGCCGGGCACGGACTCCTCGCCGACGATGCCGTCGTCGTCCTGTCGCATGACCCGAAGATCGACGAACCCGCCCTGGTGGCAGCCCTTGGAACGGAGCCGGGCCCGGACTACGTCGGCGCCATCGGCAGCCGGCAAGCCCAGGAGGATCGTCGGTCGCGCCTCCGGGCGGCGGGGCTCGGTGAGGCGCAGCTCGACCGACTGCGGGCTCCGATCGGCCTCGATCTCGGTGGGCGCGAGCCGGCGGAGATCGGGCTGGCCATCGTGGCCGAGCTGGTGGCCGCCCGCCACGGGCGGAACGGCGGACCGATGAGCCAGCAGTGACCGATCTCCTCATCCGCGGCGGAACGCTGGTCGACGGGAGCGGCGCGCCCGGGCGGCCGGGAGGCCTGGTGGTGTCCGGCGACCGGATCCGGATCCTCGGCCCCGACGATGAGCCGCCCCCGGTGGAGCGCGTCATCGACGCGACCGGTCTGGTGGTGGCGCCGGGGTTCATCGACCTCCACTCGCACTCCGGCCTCTGGCTCCTGCACGAGCCGACCCATGAGCCGAAGGTGCGACAAGGGGTGACGACGGAGGTGATCGGCGTTGATGGCCTTTCGTATGCGCCGCTCACCGATCCGGCCGATCTGGCCGCGCTGGTGACGATGAATGCGGGCCTTGACGGCCGTCCCGACGTCGCGCTCGACTGGGACACGGTGGCGTCATACCTCGGCCGCTTCGACGGCGGAGTGGCCGTGAACGTGGCGCTGCTCATCGGCAACTCCGCGCTGCGAATCTGTGTTCTGGGTTGGGACGACGTGCCCGCCGACCACATGGCCATGGCCGACATGCGGGCGATGCTCCGCGAAGGCATGGCGGAAGGGGCGTTCGGCCTGTCGAGCGGCCTGGACTACCCGCCCGGCGCCTATGCCAGCACCGAGGAGCTGGCGGACCTCACCGCCGCGGCGGCGCGGGAGGGCGGCTTCTATCACACGCACGTGCGCTACGACCTGGGGGACCGCTACCTCGATCCGTTCCGCGAGGCGCTGGCCATCGGCGAGATGGCCCACGGGCCGGTCCACCTCACCCACTTCTACCACCGCCAGAACTACCCGGGTGGACACGAGGCAATGCTCGCGCTGGTCGATGACGCGCGGGCCGAGGGCAAGGACGTCACCTTCGACACGTACCCGTATGAGTGGGCCTCCACCCGGCTGCTCATCCAGCTGCCGCAGTGGGTCCAGGCCGGTGGGCCCGAGGCGCTCAAGGCGCGCCTGGCGGACGCGGCTACCCGCCAACGACTGCGAGAGGAGATGACTCGTCACGACCCTCTCCACGGCGCGCCGCTCACCTGGGCCGACGTGCGGCTCGGCGCCTTCCACTCCGAGGCGAACCAGCGGTGGGAGGGGCACACGCTCGAGGACGTCAGCCGCGAGACCGACCGCGACCCGATCGAAACCCTGTGCGATCTCCTGCTCGATGAGGATCTGCGGCTCAACCAGGTCACGCCCGGACCGTGGTCGGAGACCCTCCCCCACTTCGTCACCCATCCGGTAGGGATGGTCGGCACTGACTCGACGTTCATCGGTCTCAAGCCGTCGCCGCGCACGTACGGCTCCTACCCGCGGGTACTCGGTCAGTTCGTCCGGGACGAGCGACGGCTGAGCCTCGAAGAGGCGGTCCGCAAGATGACGTCCGCCCCTGCGGCGCGCCTCGGGCTGCGCGACCGCGGGCTGCTCCGTGACGGGTATGTGGCCGACGTCGTCCTGATCGACCCGGCCCGGGTCCGGTCAAACGCCACGTACGACGACCCGCGGCAGTTTCCCGAGGGGATCGATTTCGTGATGGTCAACGGGGAGCTGGTCGTGGACGGAGGCCGACACACCGGGGCGCTTCCCGGACGCGCCCTGCACCACGGGCGCGACTAGATACCATGCGCCCGTGACCACGCGGGCACAGACGGAGTCGCCGCTTCTCCTCGCCCCCGGGACGATTGCCCCTGGGCGCGCTCGTCCCGCCCTTCCGCTCCGCCGCGAGGGGCCCGAGAAGCTGACCGGCCTGGCGAAGTACGCGGATGACCTCGTTTTTCCGGGGGCCTGGTACGGGGTCACGATCCGCTCCACGGAGCCGCACGCCCGCCTGCGAGGCATCGACCTCGACCCCAGCTTCGACTGGTCAAAGGTCGTGGTCGTCACCGCGGAAGACATACCCGGCGACAACGTCGTCAGCCTGATCCAGGACGACCAGCCGGTTCTCGTCCCGCTCGGCGGGGAGATCCAGCACCAGGCCGAGCCCGTCTGCCTGCTGGCGGCGCCGGACCGCGGGCTCCTGCGGCTGGCCAAGCGCCACGTCGCGCTTCGAACCGAACGCCTGCCCGCGACCTTCGACCCGTTGCTGTCCGACCACGAGTTCGCCCACTTCGAGCTGGCCAAGGGCGACATCGAGGCCGGGCTGGCAGCAGCCGACATCGTGATCGAGGGCGAGTACCGCGTTGGTCACCAGGAGCAGCTCTACATCGAGAACCAGGCGATGATCGCGGTCCCGCGTCCCGACGGCGGGATCGAGATCCATGGCTCGATGCAGTGCCCGTACTACATCCACGGCGCGCTGAAGCGGGCGCTGAACCTGACCGATGCCCAGGCGGTCGTCATCCAGGCCGAGACTGGCGGCGGATTCGGCGGCAAGGAGGAATACCCCTCGATCATCGCTCTCCACGCCGCGCTCCTGGCTCAGCGGGTGGGCAAGCCGGTGCGGATGATCTACGACCGTCACGAGGACATCAGCGCCACGACGAAGCGGCACCCGGCGTGGATCCGGCACCGGACTGGCGTCACCCGTGACGGGCAGCTGGTTGCCCAGGACATCGAGGTGGTCATGGACGGCGGGGCCTACGTGACCCTCACCCCGGTGGTCCTCAGCCGCGGGACGATCCATGCCGCGGGCCCATACGAATGCCCGAACGTCCGGATCCGCGGGCGCGCGATGCGCACCAACACCCCGCCCAACGGCGCGTTCCGGGGCTTTGGCGCGCCGCAGACCGAGTTCGCCGCCGAGACCCAGGTCAACCGCGTGGCCGAGCGGCTCCATCTCTCCCCGCTCGCGCTGCGCCGCCGCTGGGTGTACCGCGAGGGCGGGGTCACGCCCACCGGCCAGGTCCTCCGTGAGAGCGTGGCCGGGCTCGAGGTCCTGGAGGCCGCCGCGCAGGCGAGCGAGTACGAGGGCGTGGCCGCGCATACCCGGAAGGCGCGAGAGCAGCGTGGCGCGGACGCCCGCACGGCCCGTGGGATCGGCCTTGCCCTGGCGTGGCACGGGGCAGGGTTCACCGGTTCGGGCGAGGTCCACCTCGCCAGCATCGCCTCGATCGAGCTCACCTCGGACGGCGAGATCCGGATCCTGACCGCCTCGACCGAGATGGGCCAGGGGACGAAGACGATCTTCCCCCAGCTCGTGGCCGAGGCGCTGGGCGTGGACATCGACGCGGTCGAGATCGCGCCGCAGGACACCTCCATCGTCCCCGACTCCGGCCCGACCGTCGCCTCACGCACCGCCATGGTGGTGGGTGGGCTGCTGATCAAGGCCGCCCAGCGGATGAAGGCCCAGGTGGAGGAAGCGACGGGCGGGTCGTTCGCGGGTACCCATCGGTCCTACGCCATGGCCCACGGCAGCCTTCGCGTGGACGAGCAGTTCACCCCCTATCCCGGAGTGCAGTTCGACGACGCGACGTACACCGGGGACGCCTACCCGTGCTTCGGGTGGGCTGCCGCCGTGGCGGAGGTGGAGATCGACCTCGACACCGGCGAGGTGTCCGTCACCGACGTGGTCAGCGCCGACGAGATCGGGCGCGTCATCCACCAGGTCCTGGCCGAGGGCCAGGTCGAGGGCGGCTCGCTGCAGGCCGTCGGCTATGCCACGATCGAGGAGCTGAAGCTTGTCGACGGCCGCTACCAGAACGATCGACTGGCCACCTACCTCATCCCGACCGCGATGGACGCGCCGCGGATCACCTCGCTCCTGCTGGAGCATCTCTACAGCGGCGCGCCGCACGGGGCGAAGGGCGTGGGCGAGTTGCCAATGGACGTCGTCGCCCCCGCGGTCGTCGCCGCCATCCACGACGCGACCGGACATTGGATCGCGGACCTGCCAGCGACCTCCGAGCGCGTCCTGGCGGCGCTCACCGGTTCGACGCCGCCCCCACCGCCCGGGATCAGCAGCGAGCGCCCGGCATGACGTACCGCCTGACCGTGAACGGCGTCGCGGCGGAGGTCGAAGCGCCGGGCATGCGGCGACTGCTCGACGTCCTGCGCGAAGACCTCGGCCTGACCGGGACCAAGGAAGGCTGTGGCGAGGGCGAATGCGGCGCGTGCTCGGTCCTGCTCGACGGCGCCGTGGTCGACGCCTGCCTTGTTCCGCTGTGCCAGGCCGACGGCGGCGCGGTCGAGACCGTCGAGGGCCTCGGCATGGGCGGCGGTTTGAACGCACTTCAGGCCGCGTTCCTGGAAACCGGAGGCGCCCAGTGCGGGATCTGCACCCCGGGCATGCTGATCGCCGGCGAGGCATTCCTGGCCTCGGGCGCGGCGCCGACCGAGGCCGCTGTCCGCGAGGCGATCGCTGGCAACCTCTGCCGATGCACGGGCTACACGAAGATCATCGATGCGATCGTGCTGGCAGCCGAGCGCCAGGCCGGCCAGCCGGAATCGCGGGCCTGACCGATGCCGTTCGAGCCCCCAGTCGAGTCGCCGGCCTCGCTGACCGACGCCTATCGGCTGCTGACCGATGGTGGGGCGGCCTGGCGGCCGGTGGCCGGAGGCACGGACCTGTTGGTGCAGATCACCGGTGAGCTCGGCCCGCCGCCGGACCGCGTCCTGAACATCTGGGGGCTGGACGAGCTGCGGGGCATCAACCTCGAGGGCGACGAACTGGTGATCGGGGCGCTGACCACCTACACCGAGCTGCGGACGTCAGCGCTCGTGGGCGAGCTGGTGCCTGCGCTCGCTGCCGCGTCCGCGACCATCGGTGCGGCGCAGATCCAGAACCGCGGCACGATCGGCGGCAACCTGGCGAACGCCTCCCCGGCCGGGGACACGCTGCCGATCTGGCTCGCTACCGACACTCGTGTCGTGCTGGGCAGTGCCGCGGGCGAGCGTTCCGTGCCTGCCACCGAGTTCTTCACCGGCTATCGCGAGACGGCCCGCCGCGACGACGAGCTCGTGCTCCGGGTCCGCGTGCCGCTCCTTCCCCGGCGACACGTCCGGTTCCGGAAGGTCGGCACGCGCCGCGCGCAGGCGATCAGCAAGGTGGTGATGGCTCTCTCGTGGCTGACCGGGGCGGACGGCGCGTGGTACGACACGCGCCTGGCCCTTGGGTCGGTCGCCGCCACCCCGGTCCGTGCCCGCGTAACCGAGGCTGCCCTCGACGGCAATCACCCGGTCGCGGTCAGCGCGGATGCTGCGGTCGCAGCCCTCGAGAGCGAGATCACCCCGATCGACGACGTCCGCTCCACGGCGGAGTATCGGAAGCTGGTCGCCGGTCGCGTCCTCCATCGCCTCATTCGCGAAGAGGGCGGGTGGTGAGCGAAGCCCGCGGGACGACGGTCACCCTCCTGTTCGTCGACATCGTTGGATCGACGCGCCTCCTGGCTGATCTCGGCGACGACTACGCGGGCCTGCTCGCTGACTACCGGAGGCTCATGACCGAGGCGGCGGAGACCGAACGAGGCACGGTCATCGACACCGCGGGGGACGGGTTGTTCCTTTCGTTTCCCACCGCTCGCGGGGCGTTGACGGCGGCGCTGACCGCCCAACGCGCGTTCCGCGACCACCGGTGGCCGCGCGGCGCACAGGTCGGAGCCAGGATGGGCATCCACACCGGGGAGCCGGTGACCAGCGACTCGTCCCTGGTGGGAATCGACGTCCA
The DNA here is from genome assembly GCA_035251655.1 of Candidatus Limnocylindria bacterium. Lineage (GTDB taxonomy): Bacteria > Chloroflexota > Limnocylindria > QHBO01 > QHBO01 > DASTEQ01. The sequence continues at coordinate 7,349 of DATFEC010000109.1, forward strand.
TCGGGCGGCGCGCATCTGCGCGGCGGGTCACGGGGGCCAGATCCTCGTGTCGGTTACCACCCACGAGCTGCTCGGTGGCGACGCCCCGCCCGACACCGTCCTGCGCGACCTCGGCGAGCATCGTTTGAAGGACCTTCCGCGACCCGAGCACGTCTTCCAGGTGAGCGCCGCCGACCTCCCGGCCGAGTTTCCGCCCATCCTGTCGTTGGACAACTGGCCGAACAACCTGCCGCGCCACCTGTCCAGCTTTGTCGGACGCGCGGAATCGCTCGATGCGGTAACGGAGCAGCTCGGAACGACTCCACTTCTGACCCTCGTCGGCCCAGGCGGTGTGGGCAAGACCCGTCTCGCCCTCGAAGCCGCGGCTCGAGCGATGGACGTCTTCCCCGACGGGGCGTGGGTCGTGCAGCTGGGCGGACTGGGTGACGAGACGCTGGTTCCGGAGCGGGTGGCCTCGACGCT
>DATFEC010000233.1:0-4215 GCA_035251655.1 Candidatus Limnocylindria bacterium
GCGATCATCGCCAACCTGGCGATGACCTTCCGCGGCCGGTGGAGCCTCGTCCTCTCGCCGGGACCGGCGGCCCTGGCGGTGGCGTCCCTCGTCTTCCTCGGCGGCAGCGTGCTGCTGCTGGGGATCGGGTCCCTCCGGACGGTCCAGGAGGCCGTGGCGCGGACCGAGTGGCCGTTTGGGGTTGCCGCGTTTGGCCTGGGCGGCGCGGCCACCATCGGCCTGCTTGCGGTGGCCGAGCATGCCTGGCCGCGGATGCTCCATCGTGCCCACCCGGGCGGCCTGCTGGCCTACGTCGTCACCTGGTCCGCGCTCGGGGGAGCGGCGGTGGCGGGCACCGCGCTCATCGCGGCCGGCATCTTCCACGTCGGGTTGGTCGCCGATGGTCTGCTTCCATCCGAGATCAGCGCAGCACTGCTCCCGCTCCACCTGGTGGCGTGGGCCGGCCTCGGCCTGTCGGGCCTCGCGGCGATCGGGCACGCGACCACCGGCTACCTGCTGGCCGCCCACGGCCGCCCGGTCCAGGCCTCCGCGCCCGGCGCTGCCAGCGCTGCGGCCCCGGCGGGGCACTGAACCGATGACCTCCGCCCCGCCTCCGGTCGAGACCGGCAACGAGCCGATCCCGCGCTGGCTGGTCGTCATCGGGGCCGCGATCGTCCTCGTCGGCGTGCTCGCCCTGGCGACCAGCCTGGAGGGAGAGAATCCCGACCTCGTGGGCGGCGGGCCGAGCGAGCCGGCTCCGTCCGGTGAGCCGCCTCCGTCCGGGGAGCCACCTCCGTCTGGCGAGCCCCCGCCCTCCGGCGCGCCGCCGTCAGAGGAGCCGCCGACCGATGCGGTCGCCCTCATCGAGGAGGCTGGCTGCCAGGCGTGCCACGGCGAGGACCTGTCCGGCCAGGGCAACTTCCCGAGCCTCCACGGCCTGTCGGAAGGACCGGTGAGCGAGAACCTCCAGGACCTGGGCGCGGAGTTCCCGGACACGTGGGCCCACCTGTGGATCGACGGCACCGGGCCAGAGGTCGAGGGCCTCGACCGGGGCGGGATGCCGGCGTTCGGCGGGCCCGGCGGCCAGCTCACCACCGAAGAGATCGCGGTCATCGTCGACTACCTGCTGACCCTCGAATGAGCGATCCGGGCGCTGGCGCGCCCGCACCCGCGCCCACCGCCGAGACCCGCAGCCGGCCGGTGCTCATCGGCGCGGCCGAGATGGCGGAGATCGACGAAGCGGCCCGCCGGCTCGGCCTGACCGAGGACGCGCTGATGGAGAGCGCCGGCGCAGCCGTGGCCGAAGTCGCGTTCACCGAGCTGACGCGGCTCGCCGAGCCGGTGATCGGGCCGGGCGGGCCGCTGGCCGAGCGGCTCCTGAGCGTGGTCCTGTGTGGGACCGGGAACAACGGGGGCGATGGGTTCGTTGTCGCGCGCCGCCTGGCGGCCGGTGGCCAGCGGGTCATCGCCGTCCTCGTCGGCGAGGCGGGCCGGATCGACGGGACGGCCGCCGCTCACAACTGGATGGTCCTGCAGGCGATGGCCTCGGCCGGCGCGCTCGAGCTGTACGTGGCTCCCAGCGCCGAGCTGCTGGTCAGCCTGCGTTCCCGGCTCTCGCCGGCGTCCCTGATCGTCGATTCGCTGCTGGGCAGTGGGGCCAGCGGCCCGCTCCGCGAGCCGGTGGCCAGCGCGGTCCAGCTGGTCAACGCCATCCGAACCCACGCGGCGGCGGCCGGGCGCCCATGCCGGGTGCTGTCGGTCGACACGCCGACGCTCATCGACCTGACCAGCGGGGATCGGTCCGACCCGGTCGTGGCCGCAGATCTGACCGTCACCTTCCACCGTGCGAAGGCCGGCTTTGCGCTCGACCCGGAGGCCCGTCGGCTCGCCGGCCGCTACCTCGTGGCCCCGATCGGGATCCCGCTAGAGGCGGAGGCGGGGATCGTCCCGCCTGACGGGGAGTTCCCGCCGGCGCGCATGACGGAGGTCACCTGGCAGGAGCCAACGCTCCCGCCGGCCTAGCCGGCCCGTGCCCTCAGGTCGCTCCCGCGCTCCCTGGCGTCTCGAGCCAGTCCCCGGCGTCGCACAGCGGGCAATCCCGCGGCTCCCAGACGGGGATCTCGATCCTTCCCACGGAGAGGATCGGCAGGCCGATGTCCACGGGCTCCGACGAGCGGTCGACGATCACCACCGCGGCGACCGGCTGGCCGCCCGCCCGCTCGACGGCATCGCGCGTCTCCCGCAGCGACGTGCCGGTGGTGAGTATGTCGTCGACGAGAACGATCGTGTCCGCACGGCTGACCTCGAACCCGCGCCGCAGCTCCCGGCCCCCGGCCAGCAGCGTGGGCTCGGCGAACAGGTCCCGGACCTCCCAGCCCAGCATGGCCGACAGGTGGCGCGCCGTCTCGAACGCGAGGAGCACGCCGCCCGTGGTGGGCCCGACGACCACGTTCGGCGCCAGCCGCGCCACTTCCACGGCCATCCGCCGGCACAGCTCGGACGCAAGGGTCGGGTACTGGAAGACGAGGAACTTCTCGAGGTAGCGCGGCGAGTGGAGCCCGCTCTTCAGCCGAAAGTGACCCTCGCGCAGCGCGCCGGCACCAAGGAACAGGTCCTCGGTCGAGGCCGAAGCCAGGTCGGCGGGGGCCGGAACGCCGCGAACCATCGGTCAGTCGTACACCGCGCTGAAGTCGACTGCCGGGTACCGCTCGGAAAGCGCCTCGGTCACCCACTGCAGGACGTCCGCGGGGTCATAGATCTCGGCCACCGTCTTGGCATCGGTCACGGTCAGGCCGTCTCGATGGGGCTCGGTCGGTTCGGCCGGGCGGGGCGGTAGGTCCGCGAGATTCAGGGTCGTTTCGAACCGGCCGTCGCCACGCAGGACGAGCGTGTCGTCGGACTCGTCGAGCAGGACGAGGTCACCGGTGAGGCGCAGCGCGTCCTCCGCGTTGCCGACGAACTCGCGCAGGAGTGCGGCCTGCTGCTCCTGGAGCTGCGAGCGGTAGGCATCGGCCAGCTGCCAGAGGCGCTGGGCGGCGAGCGTCTCGCGCTGTTCGGCCGGGAGCTCGTTCTGCCAGTCGTCCGCCTCGACCGGTGGCGCTTCGTCGTCCACGAGCTTGTCGGCGGGGGCGAGGTGGTCGATCGGGTTGCGCGCGGCCTCGATCAGCCAGGCGAGGATATCGGCCGGGTTGTAGAGCTCGACCAGCTCGGAGATGGTGTCCACCTCCTGCTCCTGGTCGTACCACTCGCCGTCGGCCGGATCCTGGTAGGTCAGCCGGGTGACCCACAGCTCGTCGACCGGGTGGTAGCGCAGGAAATCCTGTTCGTCGTCGACGAGGGTGACCTGGCCGATCTCCCTCAGGCGCTCGCGATTGCCCTCGAGAAACCGCCGGAGCTGCTCGGTCGCCTCGGAGATGAAATCGCGACGCTCGAGCTCCGCCTCCTCCGCCAGCTCGCGCAGGGCCACCAGCCGCGGCGAGGTCACGGCTTGTACACCAGGTCGGGGCCCATGCGCTCGCGGAGGAAGATCGTGTACTTCGTGTCGAATACCGACTCGGCGACGGTGTGACCGATCCGGCGCATCCCCGGGTCGCGGTACAGCTCGTCCAGGACGGCATAGTTCGGCAGGTCGAAGATGATGACGTTGTTCCACTCCGACCCCTCGGTCACGTTGAACCAGCCGATGAACCGGATCCCATGGCGGGCCTCGTACTCCTTGGCCCGTTTCGGGAAGAAGTGGCGCATGCCGCGCTTGAACACCGTGTCGCGGCCCTTGCGGACGTTGAAGAAGGTGACCATCAGGGGCACCGGCGCTACTCCTCGCTCTCGTCCGAGTTCGGGCTGACCGATTCGGATGGGCTCACCGACTCGGGGGGCGTCTCAGTATCGATGGTCAGCGGCGCGGCGGTCGCCCCATACGTTCGCCCGCGGCCCGAGCGACGGGAGGCGAAGAACACGCGCAGCAGGAAGACCGATGTCATCGAGATGAAGAACAACAGGATGATGGCCACCACGAGCAGGATGGTGAGCAGCCAGACGGGCCAGCCGAGGCTGAACACGCCCACCGGGATGAGCAGGAGGATGACCGCGAACAGGATCGCCTGAACGGTGAAGCAGCCCAGGCCCGGGCCCTCGTTGGGGTCAAGCTCCTCGTTCATGCGGATGGCCATGCGGCCCCGCATCGTGCCACATGCCGATCCGGTTCACCGCGCCGTGATCCGTACCGCCCCCTCTGCC
>DATFEC010000300.1:0-2583 GCA_035251655.1 Candidatus Limnocylindria bacterium
ACACGGCCAAGGCCAACTACGACGTCCTGGCTGGCTGGTGGTCCGACAGCTGGCTCGGCCGACACCTCCGCCGCTTCACCGACTTCTGGAAGGACTGATGAAACGGGTGCTGCTGGCCGTCGCGATCGTGGCGCTGATCAGCGCCTTCCTGAATCCGGACCTGGCCCTGAACGCCGAGGGGCTGGCGATCTTCCTCGGGTTCCTCGCCGCGATCGCGGTCGTGCTCGTCACCTTCGAGCTGCCCGCCATCCTCGTCCACCGCCGGCGAACGGGCGAGACGGGGCGGATGCGGGTCCTCCCCTGGGCGATCGTCCTGGCGGCCGTCTTCGTCCTCGTCTCCCGCCTGTTCAACCTTCAGCCGGGTTACCTGTACGGCGTCATCCTGGGGGTCGTCTTCCTGCAGGCGGTCGGACCGCAACAGGAGGGACGCGAGGCCGCGGTGGGGGCGGCCTTCACCCTGGTGCTCGCCGTCGTGGCCTGGGTGCTGCTGACCGCGTTGCGCGGCGCCGGCATGCCGCCCGGTGACCTCGTCGGGCTCGCCGTCGAGACCGCCCTGGCCGCCATCGTGGTCGCCGCCCTCGAGGCGGTGGCCTTCGGCCTCATGCCGCTCCGGTTCATGCCCGGCTACGTCATCTACCGATGGCGCCGGGCGGTCTGGGCGGTCCTGTGGGTCGTGTCCCTGTTCGGGTTCATCCACATCCTCATCGGTCCCAACGCCGGGTACCTGTCGGACCTGTCGATGCCGGCGCTCCTCGCCGCGCTCGGCGTGTTCGCCCTGTTCGGCGCGATATCGGTCCTGTTCTGGGCGTACTTCCGCTTCGTCTACCGGCCCCAGGCCGAGGAGCCAGCCACCGAGAGCTGACCGATCAGGCCGCGCGCGGTCCGGTGCCCGCCACGCGCAGGATGGCGTCCACCGTTCGGTCCGCATCTGCCACGGTGGTCGACCAGTTGCTGACGCTGATCCGCATGGCAGCCATCCCCTTCCATGTCGTCCCGCCCATCCAGGCCGTGCCGTCTTCCTGCACCAGGCGGATCACAGTGCGGGTGTGCTCGTCCGAATCGCCGCCGCTCGCCGCGTGGAAGCGCACGAGCACTTGGTTCAGCACGACCTCGTTGAGGACCTCGACGCCGTCCACCGCGCCGAGGCGGTCCGCCATGTGACGGGCGAGGTCGCAGCACCGCTCGACGAGCTCCTGGATGCCGGACCGGCCGAGCGAGCGGAGAGCGGCGTACAGCGCGAAACCGCGCGCCCGACGTGAGCTGTCCAGGACGTAGTCCCACGACTCGCGCTGGGCCTGGTTCTGCATGAGGTACGAGGCGAAGGTCGACATCGCGGCGCGGTGCGCCTCGCTGTCGCGAACCGCGACGAACCCGCAGTCGTAGCCCAGGTTGAGCCACTTGTGGGCGTCGGTCGCCCAGGAATCCGCGCGGTCGACGCCGACCACCAGGTGGCGGAGCCGGGGCGAGACCGCCGCCCACAGTCCGAACGCGCCATCGACGTGGATCCAGGCATTGGGATGGGCGGCCACGGCGTCCGCAATGGCCGGCATCGGGTCGAACGCGCCGGTGTTCACGTTGCCCGCCTGGGCGACGAGGAGGAGCGGGCCCGTGGCGTTCGCGACCTGCTCGGAGAGCGCGTCGGCCCGCATCCGGCCCTGCTCGTCGGCAGGGACCTTGACCACCCGTTCGCGGCCCAGGCCCAGGTACTGCAGCGCGGTCAGGACCGTCGCGTGGGCCTCCTCGCCGATGACCACCGTGATCTCAGGCGCTCCATACAGGCCGCGCGCCTCGACGTCCCACCCCGCGCGCGCCAGGACCGCGTGGCGACCAGCGGCCAGGCCCACGGCATTTCCAAGTCCAGCTCCTGTCGGCAGCCCGACCGAGGCCGTCGCCGGCAGTCCCAGAAGTTCGAGCATCCAGGCCCCGGCCACGAGCTCCGCCGCCGCCGCAGCCGGGGAAGTCGCATGGAGGACCGCGTTCTGGTCCCAGGCCGCGGTGAGCCAGTCGGCCCCCACCGCGGCAGGGATCGCACCACCGATCACGAATCCGAAGTAGCGTGGCCCGGCCGTCGCCACGAGACCCGGGTCGAGCCGACGTGCCATGTCCTCGATGACGGTCACCGGATCTTCTCCGTCCTCGGGGAGGGGCCCGCCGAGCGCGGCGGCGATCGTGTTCCCATCGGTCCGAGCCCCGACGTGCCGCTCGGCGAGTTCGCCGAGGAACGCGAAGCTCAGCTCGGCCGCCCGTCGGAGGGTGCGCTCGCGGTCGTCCATCGGGCAGCCTCGACGACCGCCTCAGGCCTGCGCCGGCGCGGAATCGCGGAGCGGCTGGCCGACGATCCGGGCAAGGCGTTCCGCGAGGGCCATCCAGTCGTAGTCCTCGGTGACCTGGCTGGCAGGGAGGCGCACGCATCGGTCCGCCGCCAGGTAGGTGGGCACAATGCGGTCGAGGATGGCCTCGATCTCGTCGCGAAACGCATCGTTCGTCGAGCGGACGCCGTCGGGGAGGAGCGCGACGTCGGGGAGCAGCCGAACGACCAGGTCGTAGGTCTGCGACCACCGGCGGACGAGCGGCTCGACGCCG
>DATFEC010000301.1:0-2902 GCA_035251655.1 Candidatus Limnocylindria bacterium
GTGGGTCCACGTCTTTCAGCATGCCACGCTGTTCGGGGTGGCGCTCCTGTTCTGGTTCCCGGTGATCGGCGCCGACCCCGGGCCGTGGCGACTCCCCTACCCCGCCCGGCTGTTCTACCTGTTCCTCGCGATGCCCCAGAATTCGTTCCTCGGCGTCGCGATCATGAACGCCGGCGCGGTCCTCTACCCTCACTACGCCACTCTGGAGCGAGACTGGGGGCCGGCTCCGCTGGTCGACCAGCAGGCCGCCGGGACGCTGATGTGGGTCTGGGGAGACCTCACCTACCTGCTCGCCATGCTGCTCGTGATCGTGGCCTGGGTCCGCCAGGAGGAGCGGCGGAATGCCCGGGACGAGGCGCGCCAGGATGCAGAGGCGGCCCGACGAGCTCCGCTCGAATCCGGGTAGACCCTCAACCGATGGCGGCGCGGACCAGGGTGTCGGCCGCGACCGCGACGAACAGCAGGGTCAGGTAGACGGTCGAGTACCGGAAGAGCCCGATGGCCGATCCCCCGGATGCCGGGGAGCGGCGGACGCGGAGCGCCCAGGCCACGAATCCGGCTCCGAGGCCGGCGGCTGTGACGAGGTACAGGAGCCCCATCCCGGCTGCCGGCAGGAGGACGAGGCTGACGGCCACCAGGACCAGCGAGTAGAGGAGGATCTGCCGGGCGGTCTCCACCTCCCCGCTGACGACGGGCAGCATTGGCACGCCCGCAGCCTCGTAGTCGGACCGATAGCGCAGGGCGAGCGCCCAGAAGTGGGGCGGGGTCCAAACGAATATCACGGCGAACAGGACGAGGGCCGGCAGGCCGACCGTGTTCGTGACCGCCGCCCAGGCCACGAGGACCGGGACACAGCCGGCGGCGCCGCCGATCACGATGTTCTGCGGCGTCGACCGCTTCAGCACCGCGGTATAGACGACCGCGTAGAAGGCGATCGCGCTCGCCGCGAGCGCGGCGCTGAGCAGGTTGACGGTCACGGTCAGCCACGCGAAGGACAGGACGCTGAGGACGAGGCCGAAGACGAGCGCGGCCCGAGGGCTGATCGCGTGGCGTGGGAGCGGGCGGTTGCGGGTCCGTCGCATCCGCTCGTCGATGTCGCGGTCGAGGTACTGGTTGATCGCGTTCGCACCGCCGGCAGCGAGCGTGCCACCGACCAGCACTGCGCCGATGAGCGGGAGGGGCGGGATCCCGCCCTGGGCCAGGACCATGGTCGGCACGGTCGTCACCAGCAGTAGCTCGATGATCCGCGGCTTGGTGAGGGCGACGTACGCGCGAAGCACGTCGCCACGGGCGGCAGGCACCGCCTCGCCGTCGGTCGCGGTGGCCGTCGCCTGCCGGCCGAGGTAATGGGCGCTCATGGCCAGCGTGCTCAGGACGCCCAGGATCGCGGCGCCGAGCGCCACGTGGGCGACCTGGGTCCAGGCGGCAAGACCGGTGAGCACCTGGGCCCCGCCGACCATGATCTGGACCACGTACAGCGCTCCGGCCACGGTGGCCAGCATGGGCAAGGGGGCCGGCTCTCGCCCACGGCGGGCGGCGACGACTACGCCGGCCACGAGCAAGCCCACCGCGACCGAGGCCCAGCGATGGACGACATGGGGCAGGACGCCCGGATCGAGGACCGGGAACAGGCCACCATCCATGAACGGCCAGTCTTCAAACACGAGGGCCGAGCCGGTGGCGGTGACGTGCGCGCCGAGGAGCATGAGCCCGTAGGTCCCGAGCGCCGACAGCGCTGCCAGGACGGTGAAGCCGCTCCAGCCCCCCGGCGCGGGGACCGAGCGCGGGTACCGGCTGCGGACCCACACGAACAGGAGGGTCACGAACAGGACCATCGCCGTGGCGAGGTGGGCAGTGACGATCTCGCCCGACAGATCGCTTTCGACCGTGACTCTGCCGAGCCATGCCTGGAAGACGACGAGGCCGGCGGCAGTCACGCTGCCGACGACCAGCGAAGGGCGGTCCCGATGTCGGAGAACGGCGACCAGGGCGAGGGCCGCCACGACCGCCCCGGTCAGCGCGGCGACGGTCCGGTGGCTCCATTCGATGACGGCATTGGGATCGTCGAGGGGCGGAATCCATGAGCCATGGCAGGTCGGCCACTCGGGACAGCCGAGGCCCGAATCGGTGGCGCGCACGATCGCGCCGACCACGACCAGCAGGAAGGTCATGGCCACGGACAGGGCGGCGAGGGACGTGAATCGGGACATGGCCCTCAGGGCTCGAGCCGGCGCTCCGCGGGCAGTTGGCGCCGATGCGCGCCCATGATAGTCGGGGCCGCGCGCGAAGCCGGGACGTGGCGCACGCCGGCCGGCAGGAGCGGGACGATCCGGCGGCTGGCCGCCGCCAGCCGGTCCACGCCGCGCGCTCGCCGGCGGCTCCAGGGGAGGCCGTACTGGCGGCGGATCCGCGGATCGAGGACCGACACCGACGCCAGGTGGGCGGCGTCCCAGAGCCAGCGCGGCGGGAGGCGGGTCGGGTAGAGGATGAACGGGAGCAGGCTCCGGGCCGTGGGACCGACGCGCACCTCTCCTCCGGAGATTATCGACTCCATCCACGTCCGCAGGCCGGCGCAGGTCGGCGGGAGCATGGCCTCCGGCACGCCGAGTCGAACCGCCACCTCCGCCGCCTCCAGGTGGTATTCGTCCATCTGCTCGGCGCTCAGCGGGGCCACGAATCGGTCATGCATGCGCAGCGCCGTGTCGACCAGCGTGGCGTGCACCCACAGCAGCAGCTCGGGATCGAGAGCCCGGTACGCCGCACCCGTCTCCGACACGACGCCGCGGACCAGCTCGTGGACGGCGTTGATGCGGCGGATCGCCCGCTCGGCCGCCTCGCGGTCCCCGAACACGATCGCCCAGCTGGCCCCGAGAGTCCGGCGCAGGCGGGCAAACGGATCGGC
>DATFEC010000135.1:0-8811 GCA_035251655.1 Candidatus Limnocylindria bacterium
GGCATCCCGCCCGAGAGCGGGCTCATCCACACCTGGCTCGAGGACGTGTTCCACGGAGCGGAGGAGCTCGGGACCGGGATCCTGCCCGGATCGATCGCTGCCGATGCTCTCGAGCATGGCGAGGCTCACGCGTTCGAGCTGTTCGGGCTCGGGGGCCTGCTCCTGCTCGTCGGCGCCGGGGTGGGCGTAGCCGGCATCCTGCTCGCGCGGCGCTGGTACGGCCAGGATCCGGAGGCGCCGGCCCGCTTCGTCGAGCGCATCCCGTTCGGCCTTGGCCCAGGGATGTATCGCGCCAGCCTGAACAAGTACTACTTCGACGACCTGTACCAGCTCGTGTTCGCCCGGGGCGGCGTCCTCGTCTCGAACATGCTGTGGTGGTTCGACGTCAAGGTCATTGACGGGTTCGTCAACGGCACCGGATCGGTGGCGCAGTGGATCGGCGGTCTGCTCCGCCGGCTCCAGACCGGCCGGGTCCAGAACTACGGCCTGGGAATCGCCGCCGGCCTGGTGATCGTCCTGCTGGTCTACGCGACGGTGGTGCGCTGATGAGCGGTTTCGACACCGGCGGGCTGCCGGTGCTGTCGCTGGTCGTGTTCACCCCGCTGATCGGGGTCGCCGCGCTCCTGCTCGTGCCAGGCCGGCACCATCGGCTCATCCGCTGGGTGGCCCTCCTGGCGGCCCTCGCCAGCCTCGGCTTCAGCCTGCTCCTGCTCGGCTACGACCCGGCGGGGCCGGAGTTCCAGTTCCGCGAAGACGTCCCGTGGATCGACGCCTTCGGGATCCGTTACACGCTCGGCGTGGACGGGATGAGCGCCGTCCTGATCCTGCTCACCACCGTCCTGAGCGTGGTCGCCATCCTCTACTCCTGGGATCCGATCCAGAAGCGGATCAAGGAGTACTACGCCGCGATGCTGCTCCTGATGACCGGCATGCTCGGCGTCTTCGTCGCGCTCGACCTGTTCGTGTTCTACGTCTTCTGGGAGCTGAGCCTGATCCCGATGTACCTGGTCATCGGGATCTGGGGCGGGCCGAACCGGATCTACGCCACGGTGAAGTTCGTCATCTACACCCTGGTCGGCTCGCTCCTGATGCTGGTCGCGATCCTGGCCGTTGTCCTGGCCAACGCGAACATCGGCGGGACGTTCACCTTCAGCTACGAGGCCCTCCGCGGGGTTCCGTACCCGGATCTGCTCCAGGCGGCGGCCTTCATCGCCTTTGGCCTGGCCTTTGCCATCAAGGTCCCGATGTGGCCGTTCCACACCTGGCTGCCCGATGCCCACGTGGAGGCCCCGACCGCCGGCTCGATCATCCTGGCCGGGGTCCTCCTCAAGCTCGGCGGTTACGGGTTCCTGCGGTTCTCGCTGCCGCTGCTGCCCGACGCGGCCGCCAGCTTCGCCCCGCTCATGATCGGTCTCGCCCTGGTCGCGATCCTCTACGGCGCGCTGGTGGCCATGGTTCAGCCGGACCTCAAGAAGCTGATCGCGTACTCGAGCGTCTCGCACATGGGTTTCGTGATGCTCGGCGCGTTCGTCTTCAACCAGCAGGGCATGCAGGGGGCGATCTTCCAGATGGTCAGCCACGGGATCACGACCGGCGCCCTGTTCCTCCTGGTAGGCGTGATCTACGAGCGGACACACGATCGGATGATTGCCCACATGGGCGGGCTGAACGCCCGATTGCCCGCCTATGCCGCCCTGTTCGGGCTGTTCACCTTCGCGTCCATCGGACTGCCCGGGCTGGCGGGCTTCGTGGGCGAGTTCCTCGTCATGCTGGGAGCGTTCCAGTACTCGGGCTGGGTCGCGGCCTGGGCGATGCTGGTGGTCATCGCCAGCGCGGTCTACATGCTATGGATGTTCCAGCGGGCCTTCTTCGCGGTCCCCTCGGACTGGATGCGCCGCGCTTGGAACGGCCTCCATGACCTGACCCGCATCGAGTGGCTGTCACTGGCCCCGCTCGTCATCCTGGTCGTCGCGCTCGGCGTGTTCCCGATCCCGGTCCTGGAGGCCACCGCCGCGCCGGTCGAGCGGATCCTGGACGCCGTCCAGGCCGCCGGCGGGCTCGACCTGGTGGCCTGGCCATGGTGAGCGCGGGGCGGGACGGTTGATCTCGTGAACGACCCGGCGAACCTCTTCCCGCTCCTGCCCGAGCTGGCGCTCGCCATCTCGATCCTGGTCGTGATCACCGTCGACCTGTTCCTCCCGCGCGAGCGAAAGTGGCTGCTGACCCCGCTCACGGCTGTCGGGCTCCTTTCCACCGCGGCCGCCATCGGCGTGGTGTGGACCTCGCCGCCGAGCGCGGCGCTGGCCGGGATCTACACCGTCGACGAGCTCGCCCTGGTCCTCAAGCTGGCCGCGGTCGGCATCGGTCTGCTGTCGACCCTGTTCACGCCGGCGTACCTCGTTGCCCGCCGCCTGCCGCTGGGCGAGTTCAACGCCATCCTCCTGTTCTCGACGCTCGGCATCTTCGTCCTCGCCAGCAGCGCCGACCTCATCACCCTGTTCCTCGGCCTCGAGCTGATGGTCATGCCCGCCTACATCCTGACCGGCTTCCACAAGACCGATCGGTTCAGCAACGAGGGCGGGCTGAAGTACTTCCTGCTCGGGTCGTTCGCCAGCGCGATCCTGCTGTTCGGGATTGCCTGGACCTACGGGCTGACCGGGACGACCGTGTTCAGCGAGATCGCCGCGGTATTCGCCGACGGCCTGATGAACGGCGCGGTGCTGGTCGCGATCGGGTTCCTCACCGTGGGGGCGACCTTCAAGGCGGCCGCGGTGCCGTTCCACTTCTGGACCCCAGACGCCTACCAGGGGGCCCCGACCCCGATCACCGGCTTCCTCTCGGTCGGTCCCAAGCTCGGAGCCTTCGCCCTCCTCCTGCGCCTGTTCGGCGAGGCGCTCGGCCCGCTGCGGGCGGACTGGCTCGACGTCTTCGTGGTCCTGGCCGTGGTGACGATGACCTTTGGCAACGTCGTGGCCCTGACCCAGACCAATGTCAAGCGGATGCTCGCCTACTCCTCCATCGCCCACACGGGGTACATTCTGGCGGGGCTGGCCGCGTACGCGGCCGCGCCCAGCGAGGCGGTCGCGGTGCAGGCCGTCGAGGCGGTGGTGTTCTACCTCGTCGGCTACTCGGTGATGAACATCGCCGCCTTTGCCGTGGTCGGCATGCTCCAGCGCGACGTCCGCCGCTACGGCGGGCTTGCCTCGTTCGCCGGCCTGGCCACGCGCCAACCTGCCCTTGCGGCGGCGATGACCGTGCTCCTCCTGTCCCTGACCGGCATCCCGCCGACGGTCGGGTTCTTTGCCAAGCTGTACATCCTGTTGGCGACCGTCGATGCGGGGCTGGTGTGGCTGGCGATCGCTATCGCCCTCAACGCGGCCCTCGCCGCGTTCTACTACCTGCGAGTCGTGGTCTACATGTACATGCGTGACCCGGAGGCGGAGCCGGCCGAGGTCGAGCGATCCGGGGTCGGGCGGCTGGCCCTCGTCCTCAGCGTGGCCGGCGTGATCCTGCTCGGCATCTTCCCCGGCTTCCTGCTCGGCTGGCTGCCGCTCGAGTGGCTGGCCGTCGGCCAGGGCATGCTCCGCTGAGAGGCATGCTCCGCTGAACGCCCGTCGACCCCGGGGGCTGGCGCTCCCACTGACTCTCGCCGTTCTGGGCGTCGCGCTCATCCTCGTCGGCCAGCTGCCGCTCGACGCGACCCCGACCCCCAGCCTGCCGCCGATCCCGACCCCGGTCGCCGCCACGGCAGCCCCGACCCCGGAAGCGTCGGTGGCCCCATCGTCGACGCCCAGTCCCGAACCGACGCCGATCCCGCTCGACTGGGTCGCGACCCAGCTCCAGATCGAGTCGGTGGGGATCAACGTCGCGGTCCAGCGGCTTCCGTCCAGCCAACCGCTGGGGACGTGCTGTGCGTTCCTGTTGCCGCGCACCTCGGATCCGGGCCGCGGGACGAACTCGTACATCGCCGGCCACGCACTGCTTCCCCTGCTCAAGGGCCTTTGGAACGTGCAAGTTGGGGCGGAGGTCCGGGTGCTGATGTCTGACGGGGCGGTGCTCCTCTACCGGGTCACCGAGGTCCGGCCCAACGTCTCGTGCCCTGACCCCAACGCGCCGCCGATGACGGTCACGCCGCCCCTCGCCCTCCAGTACGCCCCGCCCGGGTGCACGGAGGGTGCCCGATGGACCGCGCCGACCGACCACGAGCAGCTCACCCTCCAGACGTCCCAGGGCTTCAACCGCAATTGGGGAGAGCTGATCGTGATCGCCCTCCCGATCCCCGGACCGATCTAGAGGTCGCGGCGGGCAAAGCGCCGGGCGGCCCACAGCCAGAGAACCGAGGCGAGCGCCAGGCACAGACCGATGGACTGCAGGCCGACCGTGATCGGGCGGCCGGCTGGCACCATCCCGGCGATCAGCCAGTAGCCGCTGGCCGGGTGGATGGCCGCATCGCCGACCAGGACGAGGGGGACAGCCACCACCGCTGCCGTGCCGACGGTCGCGAGTGCGGTCACCCTACCCGAGGCGCGGACTCCGACCGCCAGCGCGAGGGCGGCCAGCGGGATGGTCGGTGCCGCGGAGGCAACGACCCCGATGACGATCGTCAGCGGGTCGGGCTGGGCCACCGGTGGTGGGATGGCGAGGCCCGCCAGGATGCCCGCCAGCGCGAAGGCCACCAGCGCCGCGAGGCTGGGCACGGCCAGCCACGCACCGATGAGCGCAGTGCGCGGGATGGCGCGGACCACCAGCCAGGACGCCGCGCCCGACCGGATCTCCTCGGTGAACCCGGTCCCGATCAGCACGGCGCTGAGCACGGCGGCCACCGCGAATGCGATCGCGAGCGTCAGGCGACCCGGTTCGGGCGCACTCTGGCCTTCGACCGTGACCGCGATGAGGGCCGCCACCACGGGCAGCGAGAGCAGGCCGAGGAGCCGGAGCTGGATCCACAGCTGGCGGATGACGTGGACGCCGAGAATCATTGCTGCCCCACCAGGCCGAGGTCGGCGAGAGCGGTCATGCCCCGCAGGGACAACGGCAGCCGCTGGGCATCCAGCTCCTCGATCGGGGCGTGCAGCGCCACCCTCCCGTCGCGAATCAGGACCACGCGATCGACGATGCCACCCTCCTGGGCAGGAAACCGGCTCGCGATGAGCACCGTCCGGTGTTCGCCCGGAATGCGCAGGAGTCGGAGCCGATCCGGCGGGGGGTGCGCTCGGAGGGGCTCGTCGAGGAGCAGCACTTCCGGATCGGGGAGAAGCGCGGCCGCCAGAGCCGTGCGCTCGGCGATGTTCCGGCCGGCATGGCGCAGCGGCCGATCCCGGATCGCGCCCAGCTGGAAGTTCTGGAGGGAGGTGTCGATGAGACGTTGGCGCTGCGGCCCGTCGATGCCGGCCAGTCGTGCGGCCAGGTCCAGGCTCTCGGCCGGCGTCATCCACAGCGGGATGCCCGGGTCGGCACCTACGAAGCCGATGCGCCGCGCCCATCCCTCCGGGATGGACGCTTCCCGGAGCAGGCCGGCCAGCACCACCGTTCCCCGATCGGCGCGGGCGAGGCCGGCCATGATCCGCAGCAAGAGCGACGGGGCGTTCGGGTCGAGCCCCGCCACCAGGACCCGGGCACCCGCCGAGATCGCGAGGTCCACGCCGTCGAGGAGGGCCTCTCCCCCGACCGTCCGGGCAAGGCCGGAGATCTCGATCGCCACCGGGCGCAGGCGGCGGGCCGCGGGCGATGACCACAGGGCGTCCGGAGTTGATATCGGCATGGGGCCCGACTCTACCGCGTCATGTACGTCACGAACGACCCTTGACATCCGCGGTCCGTTCTGCGTAGGATAAACACGCCCTTATATAAGTGGTCCTTTCATCGTAGCAGTCGGAGATGCCGCCCCGCCGTGACCATCCAGCCGGCCGACTCCCTCGCCTTCCGTGACCTTCGCCTCCTTCGCGACCTGTACCGCGCCCTGGCGGACCCCACCCGCCTGCGGGTGTGCGCCATCCTCGGCGAGTCCGGACCGCTCCCCGTGAACGAGCTGTCGTCCCGCGTTGGCCTTTCCCAGCCGCTCATGAGCTGGCACCTCCGCATCCTGCGCACGGCGGGCCTGGTCGAGACCCGTCCCCATGGCCGCGAGAAGCTGTGCGCGCTGCGACCGGCAGCCTTCGACGCGCTGGCCGCGGCGCAGCGTCGGCTCCTCGCCGGCGAGCTGCGCGTCGCCGCTGCGGCCGGCCTCGACTCGGGAGGGCTCCTCGGTGTCCGCTGAGCCCACGCCGCGCGGCGACGCGATCCTGTCCGATCGCCTGAAGGCGGCCGGCCGCGCCGCCCTGGCGCCGGTCATCAACGTCCTCGCCGCGGCCGGAGTGACTCCGAACGCGGTGACCGTGTCTGGCCTCGTGCTGGTCGTGGCCGCCTCGCTCCTGATCTGGCAGCACGAGCTGCTGCTGGGCGCCATCTTCCTCGCGGTCGGGGCCGCCCTCGACGCGGTGGACGGCGGCTTGGCCCGGGCCCAGGGCGGGGGCACACCCTTTGGCGCGTTCCTCGACAGCACCCTGGACCGCACCGGAGAGGCGGTGGCCTACATCGGTATCGTTGCCTACTGGCTTGGCGCGACCCTCAATCCCATCCCGCCGGTGATGCTCGCCGTCCTGGCCCTCAGCGGCTCGCTCATGGTCAGCTACTCGCGTGCCCGGGCCGAGGCCGCTGGCTTCACCGCCTCCAACGGCCTTGCCCCGCGCACCGAACGCCTCCTGATCCTCGTCGCCGGCCTGGTCATCGCCGGGCTCGGCACCCTCATCGCCCTCCCCATCGCCATGGCGGTAATCGCCATCCTCGCCTGGGCGACGGTCGCCCAGCGCATCTGGTTCGTTCGCAAGCAGGCGGCAGCTGCCGCCGAGCCCACCCTCATCGGTCAAGACAAGGAGATCTGAACATCGTGGCCACCACCAAGATTCCCGCCACCAAGGTGACGACCGGCAAGGTCGGGACCAACGGTCGCAACGGCAAGCGCCGCTCGGACGGCAAGGTCCGCGTCGCCATCGTCGGCGTCGGCAACTGCGCCTCGAGCCTCGTCCAGGGGCGGTACTACTACGAGAACGCCCGCCCCGGTGACGACATCCCCGGGCTCATGCACGTCGACCTCGGCGGCTACCACGTCCGCGACATCGAGTTCGTGGCCGCCTTCGACGTGGACCGCAACAAGGTCGGCAAGGACCTGTCGGAGGCGATCTACACCGCCCCGAACAACACCTATGTCTTTCACCAGGTGTCGAACCTCGGCGTCCCCGTCGAGCGGGGCATGACCCTCGACGGGCTCGGCAAGTACCTGTCCGAGATCATCGAGAAAGCGCCGGGCGAGACTGCCGACGTGGTCGGGATCCTCAAGGATCGCGACGTCGACGTGCTCGTGTCCTACCTGCCGGTGGGCAGCGAGGACGCGACCAAGTGGTACGCGGAGCAGGCACTCCAGGCCGGCGTGGCATTCGTCAACGCGATCCCGGTGTTCATCGGTCGCGAGCCCTACTGGCAGCGGCGATTCGCCGAGGCAGGTGTGCCGGTCATCGGTGACGACATCAAGTCCCAGGTGGGAGCGACAATCACCCATCGTGTCCTGACGCGCCTGTTCATGGACCGCGGGGTCCGGGTCGACCGCACCTACCAGCTGAACTTCGGTGGCAACACCGACTTCCTGAACATGCTCGAGCGCGAGCGGCTCGAGTCGAAGAAGATCAGCAAGACGAACGCGGTGACCTCCATGCTCGACTACGAGATGAGCCCGGACGACGTCCACGTCGGGCCGTCGGACTACGTGCCGTGGCTGAAGGACCGCAAGTGGTGCCATATCCGGATGGAAGGCACGACCTACGGGGACGTGCCGCTCAACCTCGAGCTCAAGCTCGAGGTCTGGGACTCGCCGAACAGCGCCGGAGTGATCACCGATGCCATCCGCTGCGCGAAGCTGGGCCTCGACCGCGGACTGGCCGGGACCCTCGTCGCGCCCTCGTCGTATTTCATGAAGTCTCCGCCGATCCAGGTGTACGACGACGTGGCCCGGGAGCGGGTGGAGGCGTTCATCCGCGGGGAGGACAACGAGACGCTGGTCGGAACCGAGGCGCCGAGGGCGCCACGATCCCGGCGTACGGCCAAGGCGAAGGCGTTCGCGCGCCGCTAGGCTGCCCGGGTGGCGGTCGAGCGAGCCGTGTCCGGCTTTGCACGCCGTGACGCCGCGCGCGGCGGCGAACGGTCGCGTGAGCGGCTGACCTACTGGGCCTACCGGAGCGCTGAGCGGGTGCTGAGCACGCTGCCCCGCGCGCTGGTCATCCCGGGAGCGGTCGCGGTCAGCAACGGCGCCTACGACCTGTCCGGGCCCAAGGG
Organism: Candidatus Limnocylindria bacterium; assembly: GCA_035251655.1. Lineage (GTDB taxonomy): Bacteria > Chloroflexota > Limnocylindria > QHBO01 > QHBO01 > DASTEQ01. The sequence continues at coordinate 8,365 of DATFEC010000135.1, forward strand.
AGCCGTGGTGCGGGCGAACATGGCCCAGGCCATGGACCTGCCCGTGGACGATCCGCGGGTCTCGCGAGCCGCCCGACGCGCGTTCCAGAACTTCGGGCGCTACCTGGTCGAGGTCATGCGCCTCCCGGTTCTCGATCCGGCGGAGGCGCGGGGGCGCGTCACGTTCGTCGGCTGGGAGGACCTGGCGGCGGCGCAGGGGACCGAGGGGCGGGGCGTGCTCCTCTGCACGGTCCACACCGGCGCGGTGGACCTCCTTGCGCCGGCCATGAAGATCGAGGGCGAGTCCGTGAGCGCGGTCGCCGACGACACGACCTACGGCCGCCTGTACGAGCATCTCGCCGCGGTGCGGGCCGCCCACGGCGTGGATGTCATCGGCTGGCGGAACCTGCGGCGCCTGTACAAGGTTCTCCGGGACGGGGGGAACCTCGTCCTGCTCGTCGACGGACC
>DATFEC010000190.1:0-2070 GCA_035251655.1 Candidatus Limnocylindria bacterium
GGCGGCTCGAGCCGGACCCTGAGCCGCGAATCGCTGTGGGGCGTGAACGAGGGACTCGACCCGCTCAAGCGAGAGCTCGAGCGCGAGGTCGTCCGCCTCGGCTGGCTGGAACGCCTGCCGACCCCGGTGATCGTGAAATGGGTCATCGTCGGGATCGGCGAGGTGGTCCTCGGTGGGGTGAGCATCTTCCTCGGCTTCTCGATTCCCATGAGCGGACTGACCCTGGTCGGGATCGCGCTCATCGCGGGCGGGCTGGTCACCATGGCGTTCGGCAGCCAGATGTCGAAGCGCACCCCGAACGGTGCCTACGTCGACGCGATGCTGAAGGCGTACCGACGGACGCTGGAGAAGACGCTGGCCCAGGCCCGGTCGATGGCCGAGGTCGTGACCGAGCCCACGGTCCGGGTCCTGGCCGACACACCGGACAAGGCCGTCGTCTGGGGCGTGGCGCTGGGCCTGCACCAGGAGGTCGGCGAAGTCCTGGCCCGTGAGCTCGCCGATCCTCAGGCCCGCGACGCCGCCCGGGCATCGGGGTCCTATTACCCGATCTACCTCGGAGCCGCGACGTCTTCCGACGTTTCGGGTGGTGGGAGTGGGAGCCTGTTCTCTGGATCGGGCATCCCTGACCTCGGCGGGATGATCGGGACCCTGGGCAGCATTGGATCCGCGCCAGCCACGTCGAGCAGCGGCGGCGGGTTCGGCGGGGGCGGAGGTGGAGGTGGAGGCGGCGGGTCGAGCGGCTTCTAGTCCATTACAAACTTTGCAGTTGTTTCAAAACTTCGGTATCGTGGGCCCATGGCATACGACCGTGACCGCCGGCCTCCGCGCCGGCGACCCGATGACCGGCGACCCGATGACCGCCGGCCGGGACCCGACCGCTATCGACCTTCCGACCGTCCCCCGGATCGACCGTACCGGAGCCGACCGCCGTACCAATCCGGTCCGCGCCCGCCGCGCCCGCCGGCGGATGAGGGCGGGATGAACATTCGTCTTGATCCGCGCCATCTCGGCACGCTTCGGGCCCTCGCCTCGGAGGCCGGCGTGCGGCCCGGCGAGCTCGTCACGCTGTGGGTCACCGAGCGACTCGATGCCGAGCGGAGCGGCGCGCCGTCGCCGAACGCGATCGGGCCGGTGCTCGAGTCGCTGAACGAGCGGATCGAGGCACTGTCACGACGGGTCGACGCCCTGGCGGGCGGCACATCCCCAACCGCCACTGCCCAGCCGGCACCCTCCGCCGACGAGCCTGAGCAGAAGAAGAAGAAGAAGCGAGGTCGGGCATCGAAGGCGGACAGCGCGGCCGGTTCGGACAGCGCGGCCGGCGCGGACAGCGCGGCCGGCGCGGACAGCGCGGGCAGTGACGAGGCGGTCCCGGCCAAGCGCCGCTCGAAGGCAAAGAAGGCGCGAGGCAAGAACCCGGCGGTACCTCTCCACGAAGAGATCGCCGCCGTCCTCGCCGAGCGCGGTCCGATGAGCGCAGCCGACCTTGCCACGGCCGTGACCGAGCGCGCGATCTACGCACCGCCTCGGAGCGGCAAGGCGCTCGACGCGACGGCGGTCAGCGTGCGGGTCTCAAACCCGCGTTACCGGTCCCGCTTCACCCGTTCCGAGGGGAAGATCGGCCTGGCCTAGTCCTCGAGGACGAACGTCACCAGGATGTTGGCCTGGAACTCGATCTCCCCGTTGTCCCCGATGTTGACCCTCTGCTCCTTGACCCACGCCCCCTTGACGCCGCGCAGCGTCCGCTGCGCGCGGCTGACGCCCTGACGAACCGCGTCCTCGAAGCTGTCGCTCGAGGTGCAGCTCAATTCGGTGACCCTGGCTACCGACATCGGTATCTCCTCCACGCAGACGGGTGAGCCGCCAGTCTACGGGAGGGTCAGGATTCGGCGGGGATTGTCGACCGTGATCCGCTCCAGCTCGCCTTCCCCGACTGCCGCGGTGCGGAGGGCGGGGAGGAAATGCTGCTGGAGGTACGTGTAGCCGAAGCCGCCATTGGCCTTCAGCTGCATGTCGTGGCACACGTCCTGGCTGAGCAGGACCTGGGCGCCGTATCCGCGGTCCAGCAGGTCG
>DATFEC010000053.1:0-2597 GCA_035251655.1 Candidatus Limnocylindria bacterium
ATGAGATCGGTCTGGTCGACTGCCGCGTCGTAGCCCTCGCCGACGAGATGCTCAACGGCCTCTGCCAGCACCGCGTCCCGTCCCACGTAGCGCTCGATGACGTTGCGCGGCGCCTTGCCGGGGCGAAATCCGGGGACCCGCGTCCGGGCCGCGAGATGGCGGTATGCCGTCTCGAAGTGGCGCTTTACCTCGTCGGCGGGGACCTCGATCTCGAGGCGCACCTTCGACCCCGGCTCGGGGCGCGTGGCGACGGTGATCATGTCCTCGACGTCATGGGCGGGGGACCTCTGGTGTGGGCGAGGCGAGATTCGAACTCGCACGTCTTGCGACACCAGCTCCTAAAGCTGGCGCGTCTGCCGTTCCGCCACTCGCCCAGGATCAGGGTGCTCGGCGGCCGGCCGAGTCTAGCAAACGGATCCGGCGCCGCTCAGGGCCGCTTCTCGGCCGGCGCGGCAGGGTCGCGGGCTGGTCCCGCGACCGATGCCTGCCGCCCGGACCATCCGGTGTAGCCGGTCGGGCTGGACCCTGTCGGGGCCTTCGGCTCGACCTTGGTCTTGGTCTTCGGCTCGACCTTGGCCTTCAGCTCGACTCTGGCGTTCGGTTCCGTGACGACCTTGGGCTCGGTTTCCGCCTTTGGTCCCGCGCGGCCGAGGAGAGCGCCGAATGCGCCGCTGGCCAGGCTCCGACCCACGACCTGTTTGGCGACGATGCCGGCCGCCGTCACCCCCGCGACTTCGACCAGAGCCCAGAATGTCCGTGACGGTCCCGGTGGGGTGAGGGTCTCGCTGATCAGCCGGTTGGCCTTCTTGCGGTTCTTCGGGTCCTCGCGCCACGCATGGAGCGCGAGCGCCATCTCGCCCTTCGCGTCGGCCTTCGACGCCCCGAATCCGGGTGCCACATCGTCGACCAGCGCCCGAAGTGACGGCGGCAGCGCGGCGTAGGCCTTCTCCCCATCGGCCGCGGCGCCGAACGCGCGGCGCACCATCCGGACGGTACGATGCGGACCGCCGAGCAGGAAGAACGCGGCGCCGGCAGCCAGGCCAATGGTCCGAGCCGGATTGCGACCGATCATCGCCCGCACGTCCAGCGATCGGCGCGTTGCGGACTCCAGGCGCTCGGCGGTGCCGCGGACCTTCGCCCGTTGCTCCTCCAGCTCTAGTCGCGTCTCGTCAAGTGTTGCACCCACTCGAGATCCTCCTTGGCCGCCGCAATCGTTTCATCCGGCATCATGCTGGCCTTCTGCACTCTTCGGTAACCGAGCCACCCGAAGACCGTGGCCAGCACGAGCACGATCGCGAGCACGACGAGCGCTGTGACCCACAAAGGTAGGCCGGTGGCAGCGGCGATGGCGGACACCAGGAGCAGGACGAGGACCATGAACCCGACCGCCAACATCGCGACCATCACGCCGAAGAAGACAGCGGCGATCTTGATGTGGTTGAGGCCCTCTTCGACCTCCTGGCGGGCCGCAGTCGCGTAAACCCGGCCCAGCTCCAGCACCTGTTCGATGAGCAGGCCGATCAAGCCCCGCATGCCGCTTGGTTCCGGATTCTCTGCTGTCACGCCCGCCGATTCTAGCAACGCGGTCCCAAGACCCCTCCCGGACTATCCGCCGCGGCTCGGCTATCCTCTCCGGCCAGTGTCCCGTCGTCGTACCGCCGCGCCCCAGCGTCGAACCCGCGCCAGCGAGGCTGCCCTGGAGCGCCGGGTTGGCGCAGGGACCGCCGGCCGGCTGAGTGGAACGCCGCTGGTCATCGTCGGTATCGGTCTCCTCGTGATCGTGGGACTGACTGCCATCGTGCTGTTCGCGCTCCTCGCGCCCGGCCAGTCGGCAACCGTGGGCGAGCCGCAGGCGATGGACGGGCGGCAGCACATCGACCAGCGAACCGCCGGCGGTCCGTACTCGTCGACCCCGGCCGCCTCAGGCCCGCACTGGCCCGAGCCTCTGGCGTGGGGGGTGTACCCCTCCCCGATCCCGCAGGAGCCGGTCATCCACAACCTCGAGCACGCGGGAATCGTGATCTGGTACCAGGCCGACCTGCTGAGCCCGACTGAAGTCGCGGAGCTGGCGGACTACACCCGCGGGTGGAACGCCTCCGAGCGATACAAGGTCCTGGTCGCCCCGTGGGCCGGAGCCGATTTCGGCGCCCCCATCGCGATGGTGGCCTGGACGTGGCTGCTCTACCTCGACGAGGTCGACACCGCGCTGATGGATACCTTCATCGACCAGCATTACGGTGACGCCCCCGAGCCCGGCGGAGGTCCAGGCCCGCCGGCCCAGTAGCCAGCCCTCCCAGTTGCGCCGGCGACCGCCGGTCGGGCATCATCGGCCGGGCGCCTAGCTCAACGGCAGAGCAAGTGACTCTTAATCACTAGGTTCAGGGTTCGAATCCCTGGGCGCTCACCACCGCCCACGCCTGACGTCCCCATGGGCTCGGTGGAGCCCGCTTTTCACACCATCACGGCTCTCGCGAGGCTCGCGCCATGGCTCACGTCCCCATCGAGCGCCACGGGCTCGACAATGGCCTGCGGATCATCCTGTCCCCCGACTCCCGGACGCCGATCGTCGCCGTCAACCTGTGGTACGACGTCGGCAG
>DATFEC010000221.1:0-3278 GCA_035251655.1 Candidatus Limnocylindria bacterium
CATCCCCACAATAGGGGTTATCCACCACTTTCTCGGTTCTTTCAGAAGCAATCCACAGGTTCTCCACATGTGGACATCGGGGTCCATACTGTTCCGATGACGACCCGGGCCGCGCTCGTGGACTGGCTCGACCGCTATGAACAGGCGTGGCGCACGAACGATCCGGACCAGATCCGCGAGCTCTTCACCGAGGACGCGGTGTATCGCTGGCATCCCTGGGAAGAGGCGGCAGACGGAGCCGATGGGCGCGAGGAGATCGTCGAGGCCTGGCTCGAACAGCCGGACGATCCGGACGACTGGACGCTCGAGTGCGAGCCAGTCGCGGTCGATGGCGACGTCGCGGTTGCCCGCTGCGAGATTCGCTATCGAGCCACCGCCCGCGCGCCGGCCCGCAGCTATCACAACATCTGGGTCATGACCCTGACCGAGGACGGGCGCTGCTCCGACTTCCTCGAGTACTTCATGAAGGAGCCGACCGAAGAGTCCGCCTGACGGCTACGCTGCGCGCGCATGCCGGCCAGCTTCCAGCTGCTTCACGAGGGGTACGTCGATGACCGGGGCGTCTGCGGCACCGTCAGCCTCGTCCAGGACGGGGATGCGCGGATCGTGGTCGATCCGGGGATGGTCGCGGACCGGGAGGAGATCCTCGGCCCCCTGCGGTCGGCGGGCCTCTCCCCGGAGGACGTGACCCACGTCTTCCTGACCCACCACCATCCCGATCACACGGTCAACGCCGCGCTCTTCCCGAACGCAACCGTCGTCGACTTCTGGGCCGCCTACCACGGGACCAGCTGGACCGATCACCAGGGCCACGGTCACCGGATCTCGCCGAACGTGTCGCTGATCCTGACCCCGGGCCACACGAACGAGGATGCGACCCTCCTGATCGAGACCGATGACGGGGTCGTGGCCTGCACCCACCTGTGGTGGCGGGCCGATCGGACGCCGGAGGTCGACCCGCTGGCCGACGACCAGGCTGCGCTCGAGACGAGCCGGCTCCAGATCCTGGAGGTCGCCGACGTCGTCGTCCCCGGCCACGGGCCTCCGTTCCGCGTCAAGCCCTAGGACGCATCGGTATGCTCCCCCGCGTGAGCACCGATGCGAGCGTGGACCGACTCGAGCACAGCGAGCAATGGCGGGTGCGGACTTTCGAGCTGGACTCGAACGGCCACGTCAACAACGCGGTCTACCTGAACTACGCGGAAGTCGTCGCCACCGAGCATGCGGAAGCGCTGGGCTACGGGCGTGAGTGGGCCGACCGCCACGACATCGCCTGGGCGGTTCGCGAACACCGCGTCATCTACCATCGGCCCGCCGAGTACCGCGATCTCCTCCGGGTGACGACCCGGGTCGGAGAGATGGGCGGCGTCCGGGCGGTTCGCTACACCGACATCCGCCGCGAGCCGGATGGCGAGTTGCTGGCCGAGGTCACGACGACCTGGGTGTGCATCCGCCGCACCGACCAGCGTCCGACCCGCATCCCGGCTGACCTGCTGGACCGATACGCCGACGACCTGGCGAGCAGGACCGATGCCCCGGGCCCGTGACCTCGGCATCCGCCTCGGCCACGGCCGGCCGGGGCCGTTCAACGCGATCACCGACGTGGTGGGGGTCCGGGTAGGCCAGACGACCCTGATCTCCGGCGACGGTCCGCTGGTGGTCGGCCAGGGACCGATCCGCACCGGCGTGACGGCCATCGTCCCCCACGATGGAGACCCCTGGCGCGAGCCGGTCTTCGCCGGGAGCTTCTCGCTCAACGGCAACGGGGAGATGACCGGCCTGCTGTGGATCGAGGAGAGCGGGCTGCTGAACAGCGTCATCGGCCTGAGCAACACCCATGCCATTGGCGTCGTCCACGACGCCCTGGTCCAGGCGGCACTGGCGACGAGCGGAGAGCACCTGCCGTGGACGCTGCCGGTGGCCAGCGAGACCTGGGACGGGATGCTGAATGACATCGACGGCATGCACGTCCGGACCGAGCACGTCATGGCGGCTATCGAGTCCGCGAGCGGCGGTCCCGTTGCCGAGGGTAACGTGGGCGGCGGCACCGGGATGATCTGCCACGAGTTCAAGGGCGGGATCGGGACGTCGTCACGGGTGCTGCCCCCGGACAGCGGCGGGTGGACGGTCGGCGCCCTGGTCCAGGCGAACTACGGCGATCGCGACCAGCTGCGGATCGACGGCGTCCCCGTGGGCGAGGAGATCGGCCTCGACGAGCTGAGCAGCCCGTACGGCTTCGAGCACAGCCCGCTCGCCTGGCCTGAAGTCGGGGCCGGGTCGATCATCGGCATTATCGCGACCGATGCCCCGCTCCTCCCCCACCAATGCAGGGCGCTGGCTCGGCGGGCGGCGCTCGGCGCGGCACGGGTCGGCTGCTACGCCTCGCTCGGTTCGGGCGACATCTTCCTCGCCTTCGCTACCGGCAACCGCGGGCTGGCGAGCGAGGAGAGCCCGGTCCCCCCGGGCGCCACGGTCTCGTCGGAGGTGGTCGCCGGCGCGGCCCTCACCCCACTGTTGCTTGCCACCGTCGAAGCGGTCGAGGAGGCCATCGTGAACTGCCTGGTCGCCGCCGTGACGATGGTCGGGCGGGACGGGATCACGGCCCACGCGCTGCCCCACGACCGGCTGGCGGAAGTCATGGCCCGCTACGGGCGGAACCTCGAGCCGTCCGGCGGCGTCTGACCGACACATGCCAGACCCCGCGGGCAGTCGACCCTCCGTGCCCGGCGACCGCCTCGAGGAGCTCTTCGAGGCTCATCACCGCGCCCTGCTGGCGTACGCCGCTCGGCGGTCCCCGACGATGGCCGACGCGGAGGACGTCGTGGCCGAGGTGTTCCTGGTCGCGTGGCGCCGGCTCGACGACGTACCGGCCGCCGACGATGCGCTCCCCTGGCTGTACGCGGTCGCGCGAAAGACGCTCGGAAACCAGCGACGCGGGTTCCTCCGCCGGGGACGCCTCCGGGAGAAGCTCGAGCAGACGACCGAGCGGCCAAGTCTCACGCCGCCACCTGCCCCCGCGACCGAGCCGGCGCTCGAGGCGCTCTCCCGCCTCTCGGCGGATGACCAGGAGCTGCTGCGACTGGTGGCCTGGGAAGAGCTCAGCCACGCCGAGATCGCCGCGATCCTGGGCATATCGGTCAACGCGGTGGCAATCCGGCTGCATCGCGCCCGAGCCCGATTCGAGCAGACCCTGTTGAAAGGTCCGAGCCGATGGCGGACATGGCTATCGGTGAAGGGCAGTGCGAGCCGCCGACCATCGCGGGAGGAACCATGAGTCA
>DATFEC010000058.1:0-2844 GCA_035251655.1 Candidatus Limnocylindria bacterium
CGGCCTGCTGGGGATCGGTCTGGCCGTCCTGTTCGTCCACTTCGGGATCATCGAGCGGGCGTTCCTGCCGTACGTGGTGGTCAGCCAGACGATCCCGATCATCGCGCTCGCCCCGCTCATCGTGAACCTCGTCGGGCGGGATGTGGGGAGCGTGGTCATCATCGCCACCTACCTGAGCTTCTTCCCGGTCACCATCGCCATGCTTCGTGGCCTGCGCTCGCCCGATCCGCGTGCGCTGGAGCTCATGCGCTCCTATGCGGCTTCGCGGCGCGCGGTCCTGTGGAAGGTCCGCTTCCCGGCCTCTCTGCCGTACCTGTTCACCGCGATGAAGATCACGGCTACGGCGGCCATCGTGGGCGCGATCGTGGGCGAGGGAGCCGGCAGCCTGGACGCCGGCCTGGGGCGAGCCCTGGTGTTCTTCTCGAGCAGCTACACCGTCGCGCCGGAGAAGCTTTGGGGCGCGATCCTGGTCGCGTCGGTGGTGGGTATCCTGTGCTTCGGGTTGGTGCGGCTCGTCGAGATGGGCTTCGTCCGCGGGAGCCCCACCGGGGACGTCGTATGACCGCCGACGCCAGCGCCCCGGTCGTCCGGCTCGCCAGCATCGGGAAGACGTTTCGGACCGGCGGCAAGAAGGGCGACGACGCGACGGTCGCGCTGGCCGACATCTCGCTCGACATCGGTCGGGGGGAGTTCGTCTCGCTGATCGGTCCATCCGGCTGCGGCAAGTCGACACTTCTCCGGGTGATCGGGGATCTCACCCAGCCGACCGCCGGGACCGTGGAGGTCAACGGCAAGCCTGCCGGGCGCGCGCGCCTCGATCGCGAGTACGGCATGGTGTTCCAGGCCCCGGTCCTCTTTGACTGGCGAACGATCGAGGACAACGTCCGCCTGCCGCTCGAGCTGTTCGGCTACGACAAGAACGCGCAGGCCGAGCGGACAAGCGAGATGCTCGCGCTGGTGGGCTTGACCGATTTCGCCCGCCACCGGCCATACCAGCTCTCGGGCGGCATGCAGCAGCGGGTGGCCATAGCCAGGGCGCTGGCCTTCTCCCCCACCCTCCTGCTCATGGACGAGCCCTTCGGTGCCCTCGACGAGATGACCCGGGAACGCATGAACTCCGAGGTCTTGAGCATCTGGGCACGGACCGGTATCACGGTCGTCTTCGTGACCCACTCGATCCCTGAAGCGGTCTTCCTGTCGACCCGAGTGGCGGTCATGAGCGCTCGGCCGGGGCGGATCACCCGTCTGGTCGACGTCGATCTCCCCCGTCCGCGGGGACTCGATACGCGCGAGAGCCAGGGCTATTTCTCGCTCATCACGGAAGTCCGGGAGGCGCTCCGCGCCGGGGAGGGAGCTGATCCCGAGGTCGCTTCCGCCGAGCGGACGGCGGCCGAGGGCGTCGTGGGCTAGTGATGCAGAGAATTCGCCGCTTCCTGCCCTCCGCGCTGATCCTCGTTGGGGTCCTCGTGGCGTGGGAGGTCCTGGTCAACGTCTCCGGCGTCCAGGTGTTCACGCTCCCCGCCCCGTCCGCGATCTGGGAGGCCCTGGTCGAGAACTGGACCGAGGGCCACGCCATTCTCCCCGCCGCCCAGGTCACCTTCTTCGAGGCCATCGGGGGGCTGCTCATCGGTACCGTCCTGGGGGTGGCCACCGCCTTCGTCGTGTCGCGCTTCCCGGCATCCCAGGACACGGTCCTGCCACTGGCGATCGCGGTCAACGCGATCCCGATCATCGCGTTCGCCCCGATCGCCAACAACTGGTTCGGCATCCTCAGCCCGCTGTCGAAGATGGCGATCGCCGCCGCGCTGGTCTACTTCCCGATCATGATCAACACCTTGCGCGGCCTGACCCAGGTCGAGCCATCGGCCCTCGAGCTCATGCGCTCGTACGCGGCCGGCCCGTCGACCGTCACCCGCGAGGTTCGGATCCCGAATGCCCTCCCTTTCTTCCTCACCGGCCTGAAGATCGCGACCACGCTGAGCCTGATCGGCGCCGTGGTGGGCGAGTACTTCGGAGGCCTCACCGCGACCCTGGGGCGAGTCGTCGTCGCCGCGGCCAGCTCCCTGCGGTTCGACGTGACCTGGGCCGCCATCCTCGTGGTGTCGCTCATGGGCATCGTGTTGTACCTGGCGGTGGTCCTGCTCGAGCGACTGTTGATCCCGTGGCATGCCTCGCTGCGCGGGGACCAGCCCGCCTGAGTGCGCAGGGCCTGCGCCCACGAGCATCGGTCCCTCCGTAGAATCAACAGTCACGGACGACCCTGCCCGGGCGTCACATCGAGGAGTGGAGATGAGGGTTACGCGTGTCTTTGGCGTGCTGGCAATTGCCGGCATGCTCCTCTTGGCCGCCTGTCAGTCGAGCGCGAGCGAAAGCCCAAGCGAAGGCGAGAGCGCTGCGCCGAGTGCGGCCGAGAGCCAGGTCAGTTACGAGCCGGCGACCGTCAGGCTCCAGCTCCAGTGGCTGGATCAGGCGCAGTTCGGCGGCTACTTCGCGGCCGTCCAGCAGGGGTATTACGAGGACGTCAACCTGACCGTCGAGATCCTGCCCGGCGGCGGCACCATCGTGCCGCAAGAGGTGGGCTCGCAGGAAAACGGTCCGGAGTTCACTATCGCCTGGGTGCCGAAGGTGCTCCAGGCCCGCGAGGCCGGGTCGGACCTCGTCCACCTGGCGCAGGTCTTCCAGCGGTCCGCCACCCTTTCGGTGGCGTGGGCCGACGCCGGCATCGACGAGGTGTCGGACTGGGAAGGCAAGCGCATCGGGGCGTGGCCGTTCGGCAACGAGCTCGAGGTGCTGGCCTCGGCCCAGATCCTGGCCGACCTCCAGGACGGGGTGGACTTCACCCGC
>DATFEC010000140.1:0-2722 GCA_035251655.1 Candidatus Limnocylindria bacterium
GAGACGGTCACGACCGAGGTCTCCGACCTCGACCCCGCGTCCGACGAGGCGGGCGTCGTATTCGCCCCGTTGGGAGAGGCCGCGGAATCGCATCCCGACCTCGTCCGGCCTCTGCTCACCGATTCCACACCCGGGCTTGCCACGCACGCCGCGTTCTGGCATCTGGCCCGCGCGGCATGGACCACCGGCACCTTCCTGTACGTCCCGCCGCGGACGAGCGTCGACCTGGTCCTCCGCGCCCGCACCCTGACGGGGAAGGCGGACGGTGCCACGTTCCCCGTCACCCTCGTCGTCGCCGGGGAGGACTCCCAGGTGACCCTCCTCGAGGAGTTCAGCTCGCCCGACGGCGCTCCGGGCTGGTTCGGTGGCATCGTCGACCTGCGGGCGGAGCGCGGAGCGACCGTTCGCTACGCCAGCCTCCAGTTGCTCGGCGACCAGGCATGGCGCGTCTCCGCCCAGAGGGTCGTGGTCGGGCAGGACGCGAATGTCATCACCCTGAACGCGGAGATCGGTTCGCGGATCACGAAGCTCGGCCTCGAGGTCCAGATGGCCGGCCCCGGCGGGACGAGCAAGCTGCTGGGCCTGCTGGCGGCGGCCGAGGACCAGCGGATCGACATCAACTCGGTCCAGGACCTGATGGCATCCCACACCACGTCGGACCTGCTGTACCTGTCCGCCCTCTACGAGCGTTCCCGCGCCGCGTTCTATGGCCTGACCCGGGTCCGGCCCGAGGCCAAGCAGACGAGCTCGTACCAGGAGTGCCGCAACCTCCTGCTCTCGCCGGAGGCGGGCGCGGAGCCGATCCCCGTCCTCGAGATCGAGACGAACGACATCCTGCGCTGCGGTCATGGGGCGACGGCCGGCGCGATCGACCCGACCCAGATGTTCTACGCCCAGACCCGGGGCCTGACCGCCGACGAGGCGGAGCGGATGATCGTCCGCGGCTTCTTCGAGCGGGCCGTGGCGGACATCGGTTCGGAGCCCATCCGGGCCCGCGTGCTGGCCGCCCTCGCCTCGCGCATCGGTCAGGAGGCGGCATGAGCGACCGGGCTGAAGTGCTCACCAGCCAGCCCGGAGCGGCATCCGCCCACCGCGGCTTTTCGACCGGACTGTCCGCCAGCGACGTGGAGCCGGGAACGGTGGTCACGGTGACCGTCCAGGGCACGCCGCTGTGCGTGGGCCGGACGGTGGACGACCGCTGGGGGGCGATCGACGACGTGTGCACCCACGACGAGGGCGACCTCGGTGACGGGGAGCTGGACGGGACCGCGGTCGAGTGCCCACGACACGGCGGTCGATTCGACCTGTTCACCGGTCGGGTTCTCGCCCTGCCGCCCGTCGTCCCGGTCCGGGCGTACCCTGTGCACGTGGACGACGGCGTGGTCATGGTGGACCTCCCATGAGCGTGCGGCGATGAAGATCAGCACCCGCTCCGAGTACGGCATTCGCGTGCTCCTCGCCCTGGCTCGGGCGGAGGACCAGGAGCCGCTGTCCTTGACCACCATCGCCCGCAGCGAGCGTCTGCCGCACGCATACCTCGAGCAGCTCGTGGCGGACCTCCGCCGCGGGGGCCTCGTGACCGCCACCCGGGGGCAGGCCGGCGGCTACCGCCTCGCCCGTCCGCCGGAGCAGATCAGCCTGGCCACCGCCATCCGGACCCTGGACGGCCCGCTGCTGGAGATGCCCTGCGCCGGCGTCGAGAGCGCCGAACGCTGCGATCGCCCCGAGCCGTGCTCGGTCCACGAGGCGTACGAGCGGTTGTTCGCCTCCATTGATTCGACCCTGGGCACCACGAATCTCGCCGAGCTGGCCGAGAAGGCCGCGGCCGGCGGGCCGCCCTACTCCCCGGACGTCCGGCGCCGCATTCGCGCCGCGGCCGAGGCGACGGCCATCGCCCAGGCCGGTGCCCAGTCCCAGACCGTGAATGGAGCCTCATGACCGACCAACTCGTGATCAAGGACCTCGAAGTCAGCGCCGGTGATCGCAAGATCCTCAAGGGCCTGTCGCTGACCGTTGCCCAGGGCGAGGTCCACGCCCTGATGGGCCCGAACGGTTCGGGCAAGACGTCCCTCGCCTACGCCCTGCTGGGCCACCCCGAGTACCGGGTCACCGCCGGTGACATCAGCTGGCAGGGCGAGAGCATCGTCAAGCTCTCCCCGGACAAGCGGGCACGGGCGGGGCTGTTCCTTGCCTTCCAGTACCCGAGCGCCATTCCCGGCGTGACGGTGGCCAGCTTCCTGCGCAACATCTACAACGCCGTCCACCACCCGGCCCAGCCATCGGCCGAGGACAACGGCTCCGCGATGCCGAAGTACACCGGCATCCCGCTCGCCAAGTTCCGCAAGCTGCTCGAGGAGAAGATGGCGCTTCTGAAGATGGACCCCTCCTTCGCGACCCGCTACGTGAACGACGGTTTCTCCGGCGGCGAGAAGAAGCGGCTCGAGATGCTCCAGCTCGCGATTCAGTCCCCGAAGATGGCGATCCTCGACGAGACGGACTCCGGCCTCGACATCGATGCGCTGCGCAACGTGGCCGACGGGATCAACGCCACCCTCTCCCCGGAGATGGGGGTGCTGATGATCACCCACTACCAGCGAATGCTGAACTACGTGAAGCCCGATCACGTCCACGTCCTCCTCGACGGACGGGTGGTGATGTCCGGCGGCGAGGAGCTCTCCCACCAGCTCGAGGCCAACGGGTACGACTGGGTCCGCGAGCAGGT
>DATFEC010000133.1:0-2407 GCA_035251655.1 Candidatus Limnocylindria bacterium
GCACGGAGCCGGTCGATCTCCTCGACGGTGATCCCGACCTCCGCCAGGATCTCGTCAGTGTGCTCCCCGAGGCGGGGCGGTGGCCGGCGAATCGGCAGGCGCTGACCGTCGATCCGGATGGGGGACGCGGGGATCTGGACACCGCGCACGGTCGAGATCCAGTCTGGCTCCACCGCTCTCATGGCGGTGGTCGCTTCACCCACGCTGTGGACCGGGCCACCGGGAACGTCGCTGGCGACCATGGCCGCGACCAGCTCGTCTCGATGGCGCTCCGCAATCCGGGGAGCGAGGACCGCCAGGACCTCTTCGCGGTGCCGGATGCGGTCAGGGTTGGTGGCCCACTCCGACTGCGGCTCGACCCCGAGCAGCGCGCACAGGCGGGCAAACTGACCGTCGTTGCCGACCGCGACCACCACATGACCATCACGGGCCGCGAACACCTGGTACGGGACGATGTCCGGGTGGCCGCTCCCCCACTTCCGCGGCTCCTCTCCGGTGACCAGGTGATAGCCGAGGACGTTCGACAGGCCCGCCACAGCTGCCTCCACCAGACTGACCGATGCCGACGGCGCGGATCCGTCCCGCTCGCGAGCGGCGAGACCGGCGAGCCCGGCAATAGCCGCCTCGAGACCGGCCAGGAGGTCCAGGAGCCCGACCCCGATCTTCACGGGGGGCCCATCAGGCTCGCCGGTGACGGCCATCTGACCGCTCCATGCCTGGGCCACCAGGTCGTAGGCGGGGCGCTCGGCGAGTGCGCCATCGCCCGGGAAGCCGCGTACCACGGACACCACGAGCCGAGGATGCCGCTGGCGGAGGGTCTCCGGGGCAAGCCCCAGGCGGTCGGCCACCGAGGGCAGGTAGTTATGCATGAGCAGGTCGGCGCGCGCGGCCATCCGGTGAAGGATCTCCCGCCCGGCATCGGTCTTCAGGTCGACCACGAGGCTGCGCTTGTTGCGGTTGACGGCCCCGAAATAGGCGCTCAGCCCGTCAGCCGGATCACCCCAGAATGGAGGACCCCAGGCCCTCGTCTCATCACCGCCAGGCGGCTCGAGCTTCCACACCTCGGCGCCGAGATCGGCGAGGAGCATGGTGGCGTGCGGACCGGCGAAGACCCTCGAGCAATCGAGGATGGTGATGCCCGCCAGCGGCAGGCGATCGGTCACGGAGTCGAAGCCGGGGAAGATGTCGAGGCCGGGGTGGCTGCCGGGCTCGACGGCTGCACAGCCGGCCCCTCGTACAGCCCGAGCTTGGCCACCGCCCGCTGGACCGACGCCGGGGCCCACCAGTTCAGCCGGCCCATCACCCGCATGAAGGCCGGCACCAGGACCCCGCGCACGATGGTGGCGTCGATGAGCACCGCAAGGGCCATGGAGAAGCCGATGGCCTTCAGGAACAGCACCTCGGACATGGCAAAGGCGGAGAAGACGACGACCATGATCAGCGCCGCCCCGGTGATGATGCCGCCGGTGATGCCGATCCCCTCGGCCACCGATCGGGTGTTGTCGCCGGTCGCCACCCACCGCTCGCGGATGCGGGACAGGAGCAGGACCTCGTAGTCCATCGACAGCCCGAACAGGATGGCGAACATCAGGATCGGCAGCCACGCCCCGAGGGAGCCGGTCGCCTCGAAGTTCAGCAGACCGGAGAGGTTCCCTTCCTGGAAGACCCAGACCAACGCCCCGAAGCTGGCGGTGATCGAAACCAGGCTCATGACCACCGCCTTGACCGGCAGGAAGATCGAGCCGAATGTCAGGAACAGGACGACGGCCGTGACCGCGATGACGATCGCCACGGCCACCGGCACGCTGGCCCTGAAGCTGTCCATGAAGTCAGCCGAACGGGCGGCAAGGCCGGTCACCCCGACCACCGATCCTGGAGGCTGCTCGACTTCGCGTACCTCTGCCACCAGGCCGCGGCCGGCCTCCGTGTCGGGAAGCAGGCCGGAAAAGACCGTGACCCGTGTCGTGTCGCCGGCCACCGTCTGGCCGACCCAGTCGTCGAAGCCCTCGGGCCAGGCCTCGGGCATCGAGAGGAGCGCGAGGTACTGGTCGGCGGGGACGCCGGGAGGGGGGTCGAGGACGCTGTCCACGTCCTCGATGTCGTGGAGGGCCGCGACCTCGTCGACGTAGGCCTGCAGTTCGGCGAGCCGCTCCGGCGTCAGCCCGCCATCGGCTAGGTCAGGGATCGCGTCGTAGGTCACCGCGGCGAGCATCGGGTCAGTGTCCCCACCGGGGAACTCGTCGCGCAGGACGATGAAGCCCTCCTTGGCCGGGGTGTCGGGCAGGTCATCGAGGTTGCCGCCGGTGGACAGCTCGATGCGGAGGAACGGCGTGCCGGCGAGGATGAGCAGGAATAGGATGGGTCCGCCGATCGCCACCGGGTGGCGCATGACCCGGGCCGCGACCCG
>DATFEC010000025.1:0-3599 GCA_035251655.1 Candidatus Limnocylindria bacterium
GCTCACCGCGCCATTCGGCGTAACCCAGATTGGTGAGGGGGTGTCTCGGATCAACGAGGATCAGACCGAGACGGTGGTGATCCCTCCGGAAGACAACGTCATCACCGGGATCAACCCCAACGCGCTGGTCGACGGCTTCACCGTGGAGACCAACGCGCTCCTCGATGCGCTTGGTCCAGGGACCTTCGTCATGCGGGTCTACCGTGGGTCCGAGCTTCTCGCCGAGGGCCGGTTCATCCTCGTCGAGTAGCCGCCACCTCTTCCCACCCCGCGGCGTAGAGATCGGGCCATACCGGCAGGTAGCCGGGGTACGCGACCCGGGCCCGGGAGATCTCCTCTCGCTCGAGGGTGACGAGCGCCATCCGGTCGGTCGTCTCCACGATCGGCGTGCCCGACGGATCGATCGCGACCGATGGGCCCCCGAGCAGCACGCCCGCCTCGGGATCCGGGCGGTTCACTGACAGGACGTATGCCGCTGACGTCAGCGCATTCGCCCGGAACACGATCTTCCAGCGCTGATAGGTCCGCTCCTCCGAGGCCCGGGGGACGAGGATCGCCTCCGCCCCCAGCGCCCCGAGGAGGTGCGACCCCTCGGGCCGGTTGTTGTCGGAGCAGATCTGGACCCCGATCGGCATGCCGAACGTGTCGATCGGTCGCGCGACTGCCGTCCCCGGCTCGTAGTGGCTCGTCTCCCAGAAGCCGGGCTCCTCGGGGAGGTGGAGCTTCTCGAAGGTCGACACGACCTCGCCGTCAGCGTCAAAGACGAGAGCCCGGCTGGTGCGGCGGCCGGTCTCGTCACGATGGATGATCCCGCCGACCAGGCCAATCTTCGCCCGACGCGCAGCATCCGCCTGCGCGGTCATCCTCGGGCCACCCATCGGCTCGGCATCGTCATCGACCACGTCCTTGGTGGCGGGCCGCCAGGGGTGGAGGGGCAGCTCCGGCAAGAGGGCAACGTCCGCTCCCCGACGTGCGGCCTCGTCCAGCCGCTGGTCGAGTCGGCCCATCCCGTCCGGCTGCCAGAAGACCTCGCTGACGAGAGCGACGGTCAGCCGTCCATCGGTCCGCTTCGCCGCGCTCATGCGTCGCCCCTCATCGGTGTGCCTCCTCGCCGAGGAACTCGCGGACCAGGTTCTGGAAGTGATAGACGCCGTTCTCGCGCAACGCGCTGAAGCGGCCGCTGTCGTAGGCCCGCGATCGCAGGCCGCGCTGGACCTGCTCGCACAGGACGATGTCCTCCTGCTGGATCTGGTCCGAGAACGCGATTCCCTGCTGCATCGACTCCCAGCCCGGTCCCGTGCCCGGCTCGGCGAAGAACCACTCGAAGACCGTCAGGGTTCGCTCGTGGCCGAGCGGGAGGATGACGTTCGAGGACAGGTTGTCGGGATAGATGTTGAACATCGTGTTCGGGAAGACCCAGTAGTACAGGGCGCTGTCCTCCGCGTCCCCGGTCCGCATGAAGCGGCGGTCGCGCCCGACCTCTTCGCCGGGCTTCAGGTCGCGAATGGGGGCATGTTGCTTCGAGTAGTAACGGAACTCCTCGACCCGGTAGGCGTCGTAGTCGACCTCGCGGAACAGGTCCGGGTGGGCGATCGGCAGGTGGTAGCCCTCGAGGTAGTTGTCGACGTAGACCTTCCAGTTGCAGTCGATCACGTACTCGCGACGCTCGACCTGCCGCATGTGGTCGATGTCGAAGCCGGCGGCGGCCACCTCCTCCGGGATCGCCCCCAGCACGTCACCGAGCGGCGGCGCGTCCGGGTCCAGGTTGGCGAAGACGAACGGTCCCCATCGCTCCACCCGGATGGGCACCAGCCCGAAGTCCTCCTTGCGGAAGTCCTCGGTCGCCTCCATCTCCGGGCACGCCCGCAGCGTCCCGTCGAGCCCATAGGTCCAGCCGTGGTAGCGGCACTGGAGGCTCTTCCGATTGCCCTTGGCCAGGGCCACCTGCCCCGCCCGATGGCGGCAGACGTTGAAGAACCCGCGCAGCTCCCCGTCGAGACCGTGGGTGACGACGATCGGCTCGTCGACGATCGTCGCCGGCACGAAATCGCCAACCCGGGTCAGGTCCTCCGTCCGCGCCACCAGCTGCCACGTGCGCGAGAAGACCCGATCCTTTTCGGCATCGAGCACGGCGGGATCGAGGTAGTAGCGCGACGGGATCGTCGCCGCCCGGGCCAGCGGGACCGATGTGCGCGCGACCGATGCGGGCGGCATTGCCGTCACGGCAGCTCTCCGCTGGCGGTGCGGTCGCCCGCCGCCGTGCGCTCGTAGGTCAGGGCGTTGCCCTCGTCGGTCCGCACGTCCATGGTGAAGCTGAAATCTTCGTGGATGACGGCTCCGCCGGTGAGGAAGAGGCCTCGGCTGAACGCGCAGTCATCGATCTCGACTTCGTACCCGGCGCCCGCCGTGAAGTAGCTCACGTGCCCACCGTACAGGCATCCGACGGTGAGCGGGTCGACCCCATCCCAGTACCACCAATCCGGCGAGTGGTTGATCTCGTCGTCCACCGCGCCGAGGGCCTCCACGGTCGAGTCGTAGTCGTCGACGGATGCCGCCGGAATCGGGACATACGGATCCACGCCGATGAATTCGCATTCCACCTCTCGGCTGTCGGGGAGCGTCCCGTCCAGCAGGAAGGCGTCGAGGAGCTCGTCGGGGCACGCCTCCCCGCGGTACGAGATGACGTGGGGGCCACCGGGCTGGGTGATCAGGTACGAGTTGTCCAGGTGAGCGGCCAGCCGTTCCGCGTTGGCGTATGGCGTGTACGGGTCCCAGGTTGCGCCAAGGATGAGGACCGGGTACGGCGTGTCGCCGAGGTAGGCGGGGCGGGCATCCGGCCCGTGTGACGGCCAGTAGGCGCACGGCAGGTCGAGGAAGTAGCCGCTCCCGAGCCGCATGTCCGAGACCCCGGCCGCCTCGGCCGCGGCGAAGTACGCATCGGCCCGAGCCTCGGCGGAGCCGGAGCCGAACGCGTAGTCGGCGCAGTCGACCGCGAAGTACAACGCGTCCGACCAGGCCGGGTCAATCACCGCGTCCTGGGTTTCCGGGTCCTGCCCCAGCGCGCCGTACAGCAGCCGGGCCATGGGCAGCAGCTGGCCCCGTGCGGCCTGGGCCACAGCCCGCTGGAGGAACATCCGGTCGGTCGAAGGCGTGAGCCAGCTGCCCGCGGCGGTCTCGAGATCGTTCAGCCCGAACGACCGGCGTTCGACGGCGCCGGCAGCGGTCACGAAGTCGAAGTTCATCGGTCCATCTCGCAGCTCGTCGACCAGCCGGTCGTACGCGTCCAGCGCGTCTCCTCCCACGACGTCGGCGCGGCACGCCGGGTTGTCGGTGCAGGCACCAAGGACGTCGGCGAGGACGGCGGCCGAGGCCTCGGTAGCCTCGGCGTAGTAGTCGTGCCCGTCCACGGTCAGGTCGATCGGACCGTCGATCACCAGCGCGGCCACGCGCTCCGGGTGGGCGGCCGCATACGCCTGCATGTACTGGGTGCCGTAGCTCTCGCCGAAGAGGACGACCTGCTCGGCGCCGTGCCACGTCAGGAAGGTCTCCAGGTCCTCCACCGCCTGGGACGTGGCGTACAGATCCAGTTCGCCCGGGTC
>DATFEC010000117.1:0-8701 GCA_035251655.1 Candidatus Limnocylindria bacterium
CGGACCAGGCGCCGCCACGGGCCGCCATCCGGACGCTGCGGCCACGGCGTGACCATGACCTGGAAGCCGCGGGCCAGGAGACCGTCATGGACCGGGTCGCCGTAGAGCTCCACGCCCTGGACCCGGCCCGCCGCTGACTCGTCGGGGAGCGGGACACTGGCCATCGAGCCGATCATTGCGTCCGGGGCTGGCGCGGTGATCGCGAGTGCCGTGCACAGCAGGTCGCGGCCGCGCAGGGCGAGGTCGCGGTTGCGCAGCCGCACGGCCGGCCACCCACCGGGCAGGAGGCTCCCGATCAGCTCGATGGCGGCCGGCGCCGCGAGCCACGCGCTCGGGTCACGGGTCCCGGTCCAGTCAGCCTCGAGACGGAAACGCGACCGATCCGTCCGATCCGAGTTCGCGCCATGGCTGACCACGAGGGGGTGAAACCGGTCCTGTCGGTCGCGCCGGACATGGACGAATGCCGCGCCCTTCGGCGCGCAGACCCATTTGTGCAGGTTGCCGGCGTAGTACGCGGCGCCCAGGTGGTCGAGCTGGACGTCGAGCATCCCCGGCGCGTGGGCACCGTCGACAAGGGTGTCGACCCCGCGGACCGACAGCTCGGCCACCAGCTCCTGGATGGGGAACGCGAGGGCCGTGGCAGACGTGACGTGGTCGAGCACCGCAAGCCGGGTGCGCGAGGTGACCGAGGCGAGGACTCGCTCCAGGACGTCCTCCGAGCCGAGCGCCGGGAAGGAGAGCGGGACCGTTACCACGCGGGCGCCGGCGCCATCGGCGGCTGCGGCCAGCACGTTGCGGCAGGCGTTGTACTCATGGTCGGTCGTCAACAGCTCGTCGCCCGCCCTCAGCGGGAGCCAGCGGAGCACCGCGTTCACTGCCGTGGTCGCGTTATCCACGAAGGCGAGGTCGTCCGGATCGGCGCTGACGAAGGCGCCGAGTGCGACCCGGGCCTCGTCCAGCAGGCCTTCCAGGTCCCGGGAGAAGAATGCGACCGGCTCGCGCTCCATGCGCTGCCGGACCGCGGCCTGGGCATCGAGCACCGCCACCGGAGTCGCGCCGAAGGTGCCGTGGTTCATGAACTCGACCGCGGGGTCGAGCGGCCACAGCGGTCGGAACTCGGACGGCATGCGGCGGCTATCGTAGAACGATGGTCGCACCGCTCACCCCGGTCCTCCCCGCGCCGGAAGCGGTCATCTGCGACCTCGACGGAACCCTCGTCGACACCGTCCCAACCCGCATCGAGGCCTGGATGCAGACCTTCGCCGAGTCTGACCTGCCGGCCGACCGCGACCACGTCGCGTCCCTCATCGGTTCCGACGGGAAGTGGCTGGCGGAGCGTGTCGCCGAGCGGGCGAATCGC
The DNA here is from genome assembly GCA_035251655.1 of Candidatus Limnocylindria bacterium. Taxonomy (GTDB): domain Bacteria; phylum Chloroflexota; class Limnocylindria; order QHBO01; family QHBO01; genus DASTEQ01. The sequence continues at coordinate 1,361 of DATFEC010000117.1, forward strand.
AGCCTGGGCGCGGAAGAGGCGGAGGCGATCGACCGCCGGGCAGGGGAGCGGTATGGCGAGCTGAACACCGACCCCCGCCCGCTGCCGGGGGTCGGCGAGTTTCTCGACGCGCTGGACGCTTCCGGGATCCCCTGGGCGGTGGCCACCTCCTCGCGGCCGGCACAGGTTGAGGTATCGGTTGCGGCGCTCGGGCGGGACCGGTGGCCGGTCGTCGTCGACGGCCTCGCCGTCGAGCGCGCCAAACCGGAGCCGGATCTCCTCCTCGCAGCGGCCGACCGGCTCGCGATCCATCCGGAAGGCTGCTGGTGCGTGGGTGATGCCCGCTGGGATGTGCTGGCCGCCCTCGCCGCGGGCATGCACCCGGTTGGCGTGGCGACGGGCGCCGCCCCGGCCGCCGACCTTCGTGATGCGGGAGCCATCACCGTCGTCGACGGCCTCGCCGACCTGGTCGGCCTCCTCCGACCGGCGTGACGATGCCCCTCGAGACGTATCGGTCCAAGCGCGACTTCGGCAAGACGCCGGAACCGTCGGGCGCGATCCCGGTCGAGACGAGCGGCCGCTTCGTCGTCCAGCGCCACCGGGCCACGCGCCTTCACTACGACCTGCGGCTGGAGATCAATGGCGTGCTCGCCAGCTGGGCGGTGCCGCGCGGTCCGACGCTGGACCCCGACGAGCGCCGGCTGGCGATGAAGACCGAGGACCATCCCATCGAGTACCTCGAATTCGAAGCACTGATCCCGAAAGGCCAGTACGGCGCGGGCGACATGATCGTCTGGGACTGGGGCACGTACGAGCCGGAGGAGACCGATGACCCCGCCGCGGCGGTGGCGGCCGGCGAGCTGAAGTTCCGACTCCACGGCGAGCGGGTGCGCGGCAGGTTCACCCTGGTCAAGACCCGAGGGCGGACCGATGAGCAGGGGAGAACCGAGGGCGGCGACCCGTGGCTCCTTATCCACAAGCGCGACGAGTACGCCGAGGACGGATTCGACGCCGAGACCCAGCCGCGGAGCGTGAAGACGGGGCGGACGAATGACGAGCTGGCGGCCGGGCAAGAGCCGCGATTCGAGGCACCGCCACCAGCGCCGGAAGAGCCGATCGACCTCTCCGCCGCGCGTGAGGCGCCGCTCCCCGAGTTCACGCCACCGATGCTCGCCACCGCGGGCGAGCACCCGTACGAGGACGCGAGCTGGCTCCACGAGGTGAAGTGGGACGGCTACCGGGTGCAAGCGGTCGTCCGTGACGGAACGGTGAAGCTATGGACGCGCAATCGTGCGGACGGGGCGAGCTACTTCCCCGAGCTGGCGGCGCCCCCGACGTGGATCGACGCCGTCCAGGCGGTGGTGGACGGCGAAGTCGTCGCCCTGGGACCAGATGGTCGGCCGAGCTTTTCCGCCCTCCAGGAGCGGACCGGGCTGATGGGCCTCGAGTCGCGCACCGGACGCCGACGCCCGCGACCCAGGTCGGACGGCACGGCACCACCCGAGCGCAGCTCGCCGGCTCCGATCATCTACCAGGCGTTCGACCTCTTGTACCTCGATGGGCTCTCGCTCCTGGATGTCCCGCTCGAGTCGCGCAAACGGCTGTTGCACCGCGTTCTCGAGCCGCACCCGCTCGTTCTGTTCGCCCGCCATGTCGTCGGAGAGGGAACGGCCTTCCTCGACGCCGCGCTGGCCGGCGGTCTGGAGGGCGTTGTCGCCAAGAAGCGGATGAGCCGATACCGCCCCGGCGAGCGCTCACCGGACTGGGTGAAGGTCAAGATCAAGGCTGAACAGGACGTGGCCGTCATCGGCTGGCTTCCACGACAGGGGAGCCATGACGACCTCGGGTCACTCATCGTGGCCGTGATGGGGCCCGACGGGCTGGTACACGCCGGGCAGGTCGGCAGCGGGCTCGGCGGGAGGATCCGCCGCGAGCTCCTGGACGCCTTCGCGGAGAGCGGCCGCTCCGACCCGCCGGTTGCCGGCGCGCCCGCGGTTCCCGGCGCCCGGTGGGTCGAGCCGCGAATCGTGGCCCGCGTCGAGTTTGCCGAGTGGACGCATGACGGGCTGCTGCGCCAGCCAACGTTCCTCGGCATCCCGGTCGACCGCGACGTGTCGTCGACGATCCGCCAAGATCCCCCCGTGCGTGCGCGCCGCCTGACCCCCACGGCGTCGCCCAAGCCGCCCGGATCGGCGCCGGGTGCGAGCCAGGTGGAGCTCGCCGCCCTCGACGCCCTGGAGGGGGAGGGGTCGTGGGAGATCGGGGGGCAGGTCGTTCGCCTCACCAACCTCGACAAGATCCTCTTCCCGGCCCGCGACGGCGACCCCGGGCCGCTGACCAAGCGCGACCTGGCCCGCTACTACACCTCGGTGGGGGCGGCACTCATCCCGCACCTGCGCCACCACGGCCTGACCCTCCAGCGCTTTCCCGATGGGGTCGAGCGCAAGGGCTTCTGGCAGAAGGATCTCCCATCACACACTCCCGCCTGGATCACCCGTCGGGAGCTGACCGACAGCGAGGGAACGAAGCAGTACGTCGTCGTCGACCGGGTGGCGACGCTTGCCTGGCTGGCGCAGGAAGCCGCGATCGAACTCCACCCGTGGACCGCGACCATCGAGGCACCCGATCGGCCTCGATTCGCGCTCATCGACATCGACCCCGGCGAAGCCACGACCTGGGAGGAGGTTCTCGTCCTCGCCCGCCTGTTCCGGGCGGCGCTCGATCACCTCGGGGTCATCGGCCTGCCGAAGACGACCGGCAAACGTGGGATCCAGGTCTGGGTTCCGATCGCCGACCGCTACACCTTCGACCAGACCCGCGACTGGGTCGAGGGGTTGTCCCGGGCCGTCGGCCAGACGGTCCCGGATCTGGTCAGCTGGGCGTGGACCAAGCGCGACCGGCGTGGTCGGGCCCGCCTCGACTACACCCAGAACGCGCCGATCCGGACGCTCGTGGCGCCCTACAGCGTGCGTCCGTCGCCCGGTGCCCCGGTGTCGACGCCGATCACCTGGGACGAGCTCGAGGACCCCGAGCTCGGGCCAGAGCGGTGGACGATTCGCACCCTGCCGGCACGCCTGGACGAGGTTGGGGACCTCTTCGCCTCCGGGACGACCCTGCGCCAGGAGCTGCCCCCACTCGGCTGAGCACAGACGAAGGCGCCACGGCCGATGTGCTGGCCGTGGCGCCTCCCCCCGGGTGGATTAGACCGTGCGTCCATGCCGGACGCGGAACGGTTAACGGGGCCAACCACCCCCGGTTGTCGCGGAGCTCATGTGGTCTTCTCCCGTCGATGTGTGGCTCACCCAGACGAGTGAGTGCCACGCACCAAGACACTCGCGGCAGAAGTCCGCGGCTTCAATGACCCGTGGGTACCGTCCCCCTCGGCGGGGAGCAGTACCTTTTGCGACCGGTTCCGACGACGGAACTGGTCAAGTAGGGGTTGCCCGACCGGTGTAGACTCACGGCCAATGCCGCGGACCCGGACCCCGGTAGATTCGACTGAGCAGGACGCCGCGCTCGAACTGGCGCGGCGTGTTGGTGGACGGATCCGGGTTGCCCGCCGCCGCGCGGGCCTGACCCAGACCCAGCTGGCCGGCGATCGGTACACGAAGGCGTACATCAGTGCCCTCGAGACGGGCATCACTCGCCCGTCGATGGTCGCCCTCAACTACGTTGCCGAACGCCTCGGCCTGCCGGCCAGTCACTTCCTCGGCGACACGAACCCGACCTGGACCCGGCTGGAAGTCGACATGCGGCTCGCGGCCGGCGACTGGGTCGGGGCTGCCGACGGCTACCGCACGCTGATCGGGGAGAGCCTCGGAGACGTGGCGCGAGCCGAGGTGCTTCGGGGCCTGGCCGAGGCGGAAGCCCGACTGGACCACGGACGCGAGGCGATCGCCGCCGCCGCAGAGTCGGCCCGACTGTTCGGCTCCCTGGGCCGGGCGGCGGACGAGGCGCTGGCCCGCTACTGGCTGGCCTACGGTACCTACCTGACCGATAACGAGGCCGACGCCCGTACCCAGCTCCAGGCCCTCCTCGGCCAGACCCGCGGAGGGCTCCGGGTGGAGCCGGAGTTCGAGATGCGGGTCCTCACCGCCCTGGCGGCGGTGGAATCGCGCGTCGGTGAGCATGCGCGGTCACTGGCATACCTCGAGGAGGCGCGGGGCCTGGCCGACGACCTCGACGATCGGCGCCGGGCAACGTTCCTGTTCAACCTCGCCATCAGCTATCGCGAGACCGGGGACGTGGAGGCGGCGATTCGCGTCGGCCAGCAGGGCCTGGCGCTGTATCGCGCCGCGGGCGCCCCGTTCGAGTCCGCGACTATCGAGAACGACCTCGCCCTGGCCTACCTGGCCATGGGCAACCTGGGCCGTGCCACCGAGATGGCGTCCGAGGCCCATCAGCAGTTCGAGGCCGCCGGGGACGATCGGTTCCTCGCTGCCGTCCTGGACACGGAGGCCCAGATCGCGCTTGCCGGGGGGAAGCACGATCGGGCACTCGCCCTGGCGGCCCGTTCACACCAGCTCGCCCGGGAAACAGGGAATCGCCTGGTCGAGACGCTTGCCCTGGTGACCGCTGCCCGGATCTCCCGCGCTCGCGGCGACCGCGCCGGGGCAGAGGAGCGGTACGCCGCAGCAGCCGAGTTGGCGCGGGCCGGTTCCGGTCAGGGTCGCCTCCGCGACCTTCTGGGCGAGTGGGCCGAGCTGCGGGCAGAGGCCGGCGACTACCAGGGTGCGTACGAGTTAAGTGCTGAGGCCGTTGCGGTCAATTAGGTATTGACAGGGCCGGTGCGGTCGGGTTAGGTTCCATCTCGAACGAACCGGTGTGGGCACCCGCCACATGGCGGACCGGTTCGCACCATCGGGGGACGAGGGATCGGGGAATGGGCACAGCTCCCCGGTCCCTTTGTTGTGCGCCTACGGCACGGCTTCGGGGGCGGCCGGATCGATGATCTCGAATCGCCCCTGCGCGTAGACCGCACCCTCCGGCTGCAGGTAGATCTTCATCGTGAACCAGCCATAGCCGAAGCCGGCGATCATGTTGGCCGTCGTCGTCTCGTAGCCAAAGCTGGTGGGCTCGGGGAGCAGCCGCTGGGGGCTCGGCGGCTGGAGGACGACCTCCTGACCCGCTTCGTATGTCGTCACCGCGACATAGACGTCGGTCACGCCCGGATGGACGGGCGGGTTGACGGAATAGGCAAATGGGTCGTCACGGGTGAATGCGGAAGCCGGCTGAGTCACCAGGTACGTGTCGGGATCGAGCGCGAGCCCGAACGTGATCGGCAGCGGACCGGTGGCTGGAGTGGGGCTCGGCGAGGCCGGAAGGTCGGACACGACCGAGGCGAGACCGACCACGATGAGGATGAGGCCGACCCCCAGCACCAGCGTCGTGCCACGGCCCGGGCGCCGGCCGCCGGATCGGTCGACAGGGAGTCGCGGCCGGGACCGCGGGCGCGACCCGGCCGTCTGCGGCACGGCCTGGGTGCGCCGTCGGCGGCTCATCGGCCGACACTCTACGCGGAGTCGCCGGTAGCATCGTGTCGTGGCCGATCCGTCATCGGAGACGCTCCAGGAACCGCCGGAAGACCCACCGATTCACGTCGACTGGGTCGATCCGTCGCTGCTCGCGGATGGGCGGCCTGGCCGCCTGGGTCTGACCATCCTGCCCGGCAAGCGCGGGAAATCGGTCAGATACCCCGGTCTGGTGTACCGCCGCGACGCCCGAACCGACCTGGATCGGCTTCGTTCGCTGGGCACCGGACTGCTCGTGCTCCTGGTCGAAGACCATGAGCTTCGCCGATGGGGCGACCCAGACCTGGTCGTCCACGCGGAGGCCGCGGGCGTCCGCGTCCGACGGATGCCGATCCGGGATGGCTCCGCGCCACCCTCCGTGACGGCGGTGGATGCGCTGTTGCAGGAGATTGACGCGGCACGGGCCGGGTCGGACGTGGTCGTCGCCTGCATGGGCGGGGTCGGCCGGTCAGGAACAATCGTGGCGTGCGCCCTGGTGGCTGCCGGAGAGTCCCCCGATGGGGCTATTGCCCACCTGCGGGCGGTTCGACACCCTACCGCGGTCGAAACGCGGCAACAGGTCGAATTCGTGGCGGCCTATGCTGCACATCGGGAGAAGACATGAGCGAACGTTGGATCTGCTCACGGTGCTTCACATCGGCGAGCGCCGACCTCCATTCCTGCCCGAACTGCGGCACGCCGCGCGGAATGTCTACGACGTTCACCGTCAATGATGGGGCACCGAAAGCGCCCGCCGGCTCGCAGGCGAATCCGCTGCCCACTTCACCGGGCACCCCGACCACTTCGCCGGGCATCCCGAGCACCCCGTCGACCACCGTGCCCACCTCGCCGACCCCGGTCCAGGGGTCTCCCGGTGGCCTCGCCCCCACAGCCGCGACCGGGGTGGCCGGCGATGGACGTTGGGTCTGCCGCCGATGCTTTGCGTCAAATGACGGAGCCGCAACCGCGTGCTCGACCTGCGGACTGGAGCCTGGCTCAGAGCCACCGGCTGATGCCCCGGGCGATTTCGCGGCGGCGACCACTCCGGCCGGAGGCGGGGCCGGTGGAAGGCGGATCCCGTGGCGCCTGGTGAGCTACGGCGTCATCGGTCTGGTCGTGGTTGGCAGCACCCTGTTCTTCGCGGCCCGACGGGGAGAAGGGGGAGAGATCACCGGCGCCGGCGACCTGAGCGTCCAGGACCTTCGGGTCGGCGACTGTTTCGACCTCACCAGCGGCGACACGACCGATGGCGGCGAGGTGAGCGACGTCCGCGCCATTCCGTGCGCCGAGGCCCACGTGTACGAGGTCTACGTGGTGGCGGAGTACCCAGCCGGTGAGCTCCCGTCCGACATCGACGAGCCGTACACGGCCTGGGAGGAGGACCAGTGTGTCCGGGGCTTCGACACGTACATCGGCATCAGCTATGACGAGTCAACCTGGTACTTCAGCACCCTGACACCGACCGAGGAGTCGTGGGACCAGGGCGACCACGCCATCTCGTGCTTCCTGCACAACCTGTCGGAGACGCCGGTGACCGGGTCCGCCGAGGGCACGGCCCGGTAGCTCAGCCCCGCGCCATCTCCGCGAAGCGGGCGAGGGCATTCGCGAGGCGCATCTCCTCAGGCGAGCGCGCACGGACGCGCAGGAGGTCAGGGGAGGCCACGACCACGGCCATGCACCGAGCCCGCGACGTGGCCACGTTCAGGCGATGCCGGCTGTAGAGGAACGACATCCCTCGCGGCGCGTCTTCCGCCGACGAGGAAGCCATGCTGTAGACCGATATCGGCGCCTCCTGGCCCTGGAACTTGTCCACGGTCCCGACGCGGGCGTGGGGGAGCAGCTTCCTGATCTC
>DATFEC010000046.1:0-5530 GCA_035251655.1 Candidatus Limnocylindria bacterium
CGGCGGCAAGGTGATCCGCCAGATCACCGCCGAGACCGGGACGCAGATCAACGTCGAGGACGACGGCACGATCCAGATCGCCGCCGTGGACGGCGAAGCGGCCGAGAAGGCCGTCCGCTGGATCGAGGGCCTGACCCGCGATGTCGAAGTCGGCAAGGAGTACCTCGGCAAGGTCACCCGGATCATGAACTTCGGTGCCTTCGTCGAGATCCTGCCCGGCAAGGAGGGCCTGGTCCACATCAGCCAGCTCGCCGACTACCGGGTGGCCCGGGTCGAGGACGTGGTCACCATCGGCGACGAGCTGATGGTGGTCGTGACCGAGATCGACCGCATGGGCCGCGTCAACCTCAGCCGCCGGGCGGCGATGGAGCGGCATATGGCCCACTCCGGCGTCGCGGCTGCCTCTGGGGCGGACGCAGAGCGCTCGTAAGGCGGACAATCCCCGCATGAGCGGGGAAGCCGATCTCGCCGCGGTCGCGGCCGAGGTGCGGGCCTGTACCCGCTGTCCCCTGGCGCAGGGCCGGACCATGGCCGTTCCCGGGGAGGGGAACTCGATGAGCGATGTCCTCCTCGTCGGGGAGGGGCCTGGGCAGCGGGAGGATGCCACCGGCCGCCCGTTCGTGGGCGCCGCCGGGCAGCTCCTCGAGGAGATGCTGGCGTCCATCGGCTGGGGGCGGAGCGACGTCTTCATCACCAACGTGGTGAAGTGCCGCCCGCCCGGCAACCGCGACCCGGAGCCTGCCGAAATCGCCGCCTGCTCGCCCTACCTGGACCGCCAGGAAGGGGCGCTTGACCCGGTGCTGATCGTGACCCTCGGCCGCTTCTCGCTCCAGCGCTACCTGCCCGGGGCCCGCATCTCGGAAGTCCATGGCCGTCTCCGGCGAGCGGGCAGCCGCTTTGTGCTGCCGATGTACCATCCCGCTGCCGCGCTCCGGGCCACGGCCCTGCGCGAGACGCTGGCCCGCGACTTCGCGGCCTTGCCGACGGCGCTCCTCGAGGCGCGCGAGGCGCTCGCCGCCGAGCAGGCCGACCCGGAAAACGGGCACCTCGCGCCGGTGGGACCCGGAGACCGGCCGGCGGGCGAACCCGGCGAGGCGCCGCTGCCGGCGTCACACGACGACGACCAACTCACGCTTTTCTGAAAGGACCGAATGCCAGCAACCCTTCGCATCATTCCCCTCGGCGGGGTCGGCGAGGTCGGCAAGAACATCACCGCCATCGAGGCAGATGACGAGATCCTCGTCGTCGACTGCGGCCTCGCCTTCCCCGATCCCGACATGCTCGGCATCGACCTCGTCGTGCCGGACGCGACCTACCTTGCCGAGCGCCGCGACCGGGTGCGGGGGATCATCCTGACCCACGGCCACGAGGACCACACCGGCGGGCTGCCCTACGTCCTGCCCCGCATCAGCGGCACCCCGATCTACGCCACCAAGCTGACCATCGGCCTGGTCACCGGCAAGCTGAAGGAGCACAAGCTCCTGGGGGCGACGAAGCTCCACGAGGTCGAGCCGGGGGTCGAGTTCACGGTCGGCGCGTTCCGGATCACGCCATTCCGGGTCAACCACTCGATTCCGGGCGGGGTGGGATACGCCATTCGCCACGCGCGCGGCACGATCATCCACACCGGCGACTTCAAGTTCGACCACACGCCGCCCGACGGGACACGTGCCGACCTCGGTCTCATTGCCCAGGTGGGCCGCGAGGGTGTCGACTTCCTCCTCTCGGACTCGACCCGCGCCGAACGGGAGGGCTACACCCTGTCCGAGGCCACGGTTGGGGAGTCGCTCCGCCAGCTCATCGGCCAGGCCCAGGGCCGGGTGATCATGGCTACCTTCGCGTCCAACATCGGTCGCGTCCAGCAGGCCATCGATGCCGCCGCGGAGCACGGTCGGAAGGTCGTCCTCATCGGGCGGAGCATGGAGCAGAACGCCGCCATCGCCACCGAGCTGGGCTACCTCGATGGACGGGACGGAACGGTCGTCCGCAAGGATCAGCTCGACCGGCTGGACCCCGCGGAGCTGATGGTGGTCACCACCGGTTCGCAGGGCGAGCCGATGTCCGGCCTGACCCGGATGAGCAACCGCGACCACCGGAACATCACGATCGTGCCCGGCGACACCGTGATCCTGTCTGCCTCGCCGATCCCCGGCAACGAGGAGGCGGTGGCGCGAACGATCGATAACCTCTTCAAGGAAGGGGCGATGGTCCATTACGAGCCGATCACCCACTGCCACGTCTCCGGCCACGGCTCGCGCGAGGAGCTGAAACTCATGCTCGGCCTGGCCAAGCCCCGCCACTTCATCCCGGTCCACGGCGAGTACCGGATGCTCGTTCAGCACGCGCTGCTGGCCGAGGGTGCCGGGGTGGCCGTCGACCACATCTTCGTCCTGCAGAATGGGCAGGTGGTCGAGTTCGATGGCCAGCGGGCCCGCCTGGCGGGGAGCGTCCAGGCCGGCGCTGTGCTGGTGGACGGCCTGTCCGCGGTTGACGGGGTCGACGGGGTCATCCTTCGCGACCGGCGGGCGCTGGCCATGGACGGGGTGGTCATGGTCGCGCTGACCGTGGCGTCGGCCACCGGACGGCCGGTGAGCGGCCCCGATCTCACCGGACGCGGGTTCCTTTCGGACCCCGACGACCCCGTGATGGAGCAGGCCCGTGCCCACCTGGCCAAGGAGCTCGAGCAGGCCGGCGAGGGCCAACGGGCGGAGCCGGGGTATCTGAAGGCCAAGATCCACGACGTGCTCAGCCGCTTCTTCTACGAGAAGACCCACCGCCGACCGATGATCCTGCCCATCGTGCTCGAGGTCTGACGACCGATGGCCAAGGCGAAGTCCCGCTCGCGTCGCCAGAAGCGGGCTCGACGGGCGGCGAACACCGGGATCCGGATAAGCCGCCGCGTCGTCCGCGAGGTCGGCGCCATCGTGCTCGTCGTGCTGGCGCTGGTCTCGTTGCTCGCGATCCTGACCCCGGACGCCGCCGCGGGCGTCGCCCTGTGGCGGGACTTCCTCGAGACGATGCTCGGGTGGGGAATCTTCTTCGCCCCCGCCCTCCTCCTGCTGGCCGCGCTCCTGCTGTGGATGAGAACGGTGCCGACCGAGCGGATCATCTCGGCTCTCGGCGTGCTCCTCGTCACCCTGTCACTGCTTGGCCTGTTCCAGCTGGCCGTCGGTGGGGCCGGTGCCGTCGTCCCGCCCGGCGATGGGGGAGGGGTGATCGGGACCCTGATGTGCGCTCCGCTGGTCCTGCTGCTGGGCACCACCGGGGCGGCCATCGTCCTCTTCCTGCTCCTGGTCGTCGGGTTCCTGCTCTTCTTCAACATGACCATCGGGGACGTCTTCACCGCCTGGTCGCGCCGCCAGACCGAGGTCGGCCCCGCCGCGGCGGCCGCGGGGGCAGGGGCCCGTGGATCGACCAAGTCAGGCGTCCCACCTCCGGGACGTCCCGTCCCAGAGGATCCGCCGCTCATCCTGCGCCGGCAGCGCGCCGAGCCTGCTCCCATGTCAGCGGCGACGGCCGCAAGTGGCGTGGCCGTGCCCATCGTCAGCCCTCCTCCGGCGACCGAGGAGGAGATCGAGTCCAGCGAGGAGGCTCACCTTGCCGAAGTGGGGGAGCGGGAGGCGGTCGACGCCGCCCTCGAGGCTGCGTCCCAGGACTGGACCCTGCCGGACCTCACTCTGCTCGCCGACGCGCCGGGGAACGGCCCGGCCCAGATGGACCTCACGGCCAAGGGCAATCGGATCAGGGACACCCTGGCCAGCTTCGATATCGGCGTGAAGGTGGCCCGCATCCAGGAGGGCCCGGTCGTCACCCAGTACGCGCTGGACGTGGATCCGGGGATCAAGCTGTCTCGCATCCAGGGCCTGGCCGACAACCTCGCCCTCGCCCTGTCTGCCCGCTCGATCCGCATCCAGGCACCGATCCCCGGCGAGCCGTTCGTCGGCATCGAGATCCCGAACGCGGCGTTTGACCTGGTCACGCTCAAGGAGGTGCTTGGCTCCAAGGTCCTCCAGGCCGTCGCCTCGGAGGGCGAGCTGGCCTTCGCCCTCGGCCAGGACGTCGCGGGCCAGCCGGTGGCCGCAGACCTCGGCCGCATGCCGCACCTGCTCATCGCCGGCGCGACGGGATCGGGCAAGAGCGTGTGCGTGAACGCGCTCATCTGCTCGCTGGTCATGCGCGCGAAGCCGGACGAGGTGAAGCTCATCCTCATCGACCCCAAGCGCGTTGAGCTGGCCCAGTACCGCGGCCTGCCGCACCTGCTGACCGAGGTCATCGTCGACACCGAGAAGGCGGTCAACGCCCTGAAGTGGACCGTCGGCACGATGGAGAGCCGCTACCACGAGTTCGCCCTGCGCGGCGTGCGGAACATCGCCGGCTACAACGCCGCGCTGCGCTCGGACGAGCCCCGAATGCCGTACATCGTGGTCGTCATCGACGAGCTGGCGGACCTGATGATGATGAGCGCGTACGAGGTCGAGGCGACCATCACCCGGATCGCCCAGCTCGCGCGGGCGACCGGCATCCACCTCGTTGTTGCCACCCAGCGCCCATCGGTCCAGGTCGTAACCGGGCTGATCAAGGCCAACATCCCGTCGCGGATCGCGTTCGCCATGACCAGCGGCGTGGACTCCCGAACGATCCTCGACGCCGGTGGGGCGGAGGACCTCCTCGGTCGCGGCGACATGCTGTACCTGCCCATCGATGCGCCGCGCGCGGTCCGCCTCCAGGGCGTGCTGGTCACCGACCCGGAGATCGAGGGCCTCGTCCGCTTCTGGAAGGGCCAGGGCGCGCCGCGCTACCGGACCGAGATCACCGCTGCCCGGCGCGACAGCCGCAATGGTGACGGGGCGGACGGGGAGGGCGACGCCGACCCGCTGCTCCGCCAGGCCGTCGACATCGTGCGCCGCTCGGACAAGGCGTCCGCGTCGCTCCTCCAGCGGCGCCTGCGGGTGGGGTACGCGCGCGCGGCGCGCATCATCGACCAGATGGAGGACCGCGGCATCGTCGGCCCGGCGGACGGGAGCCGATTCCGCGAAGTGCTCATCACGCCCGACGGCTGGGGGGGGGAGATCGGTCCGGGTGAGGATGAGGCATGAGCGATGCGAGCCGCACGCTGGGGCAGACGCTCCGGGCGGCCCGCGAGGGGAAGCGCTGGGACATTGCCCGCGCCGAGCGCGAGACCCGGATCCGCGCCCGCTACCTGGTCGCCCTGGAGGCCGGTGACTACCGCGACCTGCCGGACCCGGTCTACACCCGCGGCTTCGTCCGCAACTACGCCCAGTACCTCGGTCTCGACCCGAACTGGTGCCTCGATCTCTACCGCCTGGAGACTCATCCGGGGGAGAAGGCGACGCCCGCCCCGACGGCCCCCCGACCGACATCGGTCGAACCCCGCGGGACCACGCTCGTCACCACCTCACGCCTCGTCCGGCTGGCGCTGCTCGTCGTGGTCGTCGCCTTCGTCGCGTACCTCGCGTACCAGTTCCTGACCTTCGCGGGCACGCCCGTCCTGACCGTGACCGACCCGCCG
>DATFEC010000217.1:0-2064 GCA_035251655.1 Candidatus Limnocylindria bacterium
CTTGAACGCCGATCCCGGCTGGCGTCGAGCGAGTCCGGCGACGTCGAACTGGCCCTGGACCCGCGGATCGGCCTGGTTGTAGTAGTCGATGCTGCCGATGTAGGCCACGATCTCGCCGGTTGCCGAGTCGATGGCGACCAAAGCCCCGTTGTGCACGTTGAAGCTGACGAGTTCTCCCACCTCCCGCTGCACCAGCGAGCGTGCGACCTGTTGCAACGGGTAGTCGAGGGTCGTGATGACCTGGTAGCCGCCGGTCCGGACGGCCTGCTCGGGATCGGGCACGCCCAGGCTGGCCAGGATATGGGCCATCTCACGCTGGACGCGGAACGTGAAATGCGGCTCCAGCAGCGGATGGACGATTCGGCTCGGGCCCATCTCCTCCCAGGTGGTCTCGATCGCCTCCTGATACTGCTCGAGGGTGATGTACTCCTCCTCGAGCATCCGGAACAGGACCCCGTCGCGCTCGCGCATGGCATCGGTCGGACCGTCCGGGTTCTGGTACGGGTCGAGCGCGCTCGGACGCTGGGGCAGTGCGGCGAGGAAGGCCGCCTGGCTGAGCGTGAGCTGAGAGAGGTCATCGATGCCGAAGTAGTTCGCCGCGGCGGCCTTGATCCCGTACGAGCCATTGCCGTAGAAGATGAGGTTCAGGTAGGTCGCGAGGATGAGCTCCTTGCCCTCGCGCCCCGGGTAGGCGGCGGTCACCTGCAGGGCCATGATCTGCTCGCGGATCTTGTCCTCGAAGCCACGACCCTCGAGGAAGGTCAGACGTGGCGGCGGGCACACCTCGTCCGCGGTGGGCTCGCCACTCCCGTCGATCGGAGCGATGCTCGGGACCACGATCGTGTCGTCGGCGGCCTCCTGCTGGACGACGATGGATCCGGCGTACTTGATCACCTGCTGCGTTATGGTCGAAGCGCCCTGCACGATCGACCCGGCCTGGATGTTGGCGTACGCCGCTCGGGCGATGGCCTGCATGTCGACGCCGTTGTTCGTCCAGAACGTCTGGTCCTCGCTCGCGACGGTGGCGTCGACGATGACGTCTGGGATCTCGCCGAACGCGACTGATTCGCGGTTCTGGCACTCGAAGCGCGCGAGCAGGACGCTGCCGCTGCGGTCGTAGACCAGGCTCGACTGGGGCAGCGGGACGTCGTCGAGGAGATTCGGGTCGGGCAGGCCCGAGGCGAAGTAGTTGTAGGCGAAGAACGCACCCGCTCCGGCGCCAACCACCGTGCCGCCGACCAGCACTCCGAAGAAGCTGAAGACGACGACGAACGCAAGAAGCAGGCCCCGGCGCTGAGACCCGCGCCGAGCTCCCCGGCGGGTCAGCAGCTGCCGACGCCGCCGCTGCATGGCTGGATGCATCGGCCGGAAAGGGTACCAGTCGTCAGGAGTTCGGTCGAATAGGTCAGCCCCCGAGGGCGGAGGCCACTGACGGTGCCAGGAGGGACCCCTCCCGCAGGAGGGTGAGGACGTATCCGGCCACCAGGTACGGACCGAAGGCGATGTACGAACGGAGGCCGACCCGCCCGGTGACGACCAGGAACAGGCTCACCGCCCCGGCCAGCAGAGCGGCCGTGAACAGGCCGCTCCAGATCATCGGCCAACCGAGCGTCAAACCGATGGGCAGGGCGAGGTACAGGTCTCCGAGGGCCAGTCCGCCACGGATGACGAAGGCCAGAATGCCGAGGAACGCCACCGCCGCGGCGGCCCCGGCCGCCGCCTCCAGGGGATCCAGTGCGGGGTTGATGACGGCAAACCCGACGGCGACCACGATGAGCGGGTCAAGCAGGAGGTGCGGCAGGCGGCGTTGCTCGAGATCCGTGGCGACGAGGCCGATCATGAACCCGAACATCACCAGGTGGACCAGGGTCGCCCACGGCGGCACGTGTGACGTCGCGACCAGTCCGTAGGCGCCGGCGCCGGCCGCCAGGCCAAGCGCCAGGGTCCGCCAGCTCGGGCGGCGGCGTTGGGCCTCGGTCGCCGGCCAGACGCTGGCCAAGCGTTCGGCCCCGATCCCGATGAGGCCAAAGACGGCCGCCGCGACGGCCGGCCAGGGCACGGTCA
>DATFEC010000166.1:0-11886 GCA_035251655.1 Candidatus Limnocylindria bacterium
GTCGGCGTCGAGGTCGGGATCTCGCCCGGGGTGCACTCCTCGGTCGGCGCCAGCGGGGCGTCCAGCGCGCCGAGCGGTCCGCGCGGAATGCTCGACTCGCGGCCCCGCCAGGTGTCGATCCACGCCCGGTTGGACGCCTCCCATACCTGGTTCGGCTCGTCCCAGCCGACGAGGTCGAGGAAGACCGACAGGAGGGGCGCCAACGGTGGCTCGGGCTCGCCGCTGGGTTCCGGCCCGCTCGGCGGCTCCGGGGTGGCGGGCACGAAGTCGCCGCAGCCTTCCTGCCAGATCCGGCCGGTCGCGGCCTCGATCGCCAGCTCGACGTGCGAGTCATCGGTATCGAGGCTCGGCCCGTTGGCCATGAACAGCTCGGTCAGCGTCTGGGTCGTGTGCTCACCCGGCGCCTGGCCGGTGATCCGATCAACCGTGCGCTCGGTGATCCCATCCGGGCGCACGAAGTCGCGAATCGGCAGCGCGTTGAGAGCGGTGACCTCCGCCATGTAGTCGTGCCAGATGAAGGTGGGGCCGTCGGCGGCGAACACGGAGTCGATCGAGGAGAAGTCGCTGTTGCCGACCCAGACCCCGGTCATGATCGCGCCCTCATCGATCTCCGGATCGGCATCGGCGGCCAGGAAGCCGAAGGCCTGGAGATCACGGAAGTCGGTGGTCGTGCCCGTCTTCAGGGTAGCCGGCCGTCGGCCGGCATCGGTCAGCAGCTGGAAGCGTGGGCCCCATAGCGAGTTCTGGGCCGGATCGGTGTTGTCGGCCAGGATGTCGGTGGTCAGGTAGGCGGCCTGCGGGGAGATGGCCTGCACCGGCTCGGGACCGTCGGTGGCGCGCTCGTAGATCACGTTCCCATCACGGTCGAGGATGCGCTCGACCAGGTACGGCGCGTGGTAGACGCCGCCGTTGGCCAGGGCACCGTAGGACGCCGCGAGGTCGATCATCCGGACGCCGATCGTGCCGAGGGTCAGCGAGGCGACGTGGGGATCCTGGTTCGGGTCCCACTCGAGACCGAGCCGCTCGGCCTGGTCCACGACCTGCTCGGTGCCGATGAGCTGCTGGGCCTTCGTGACCGGAATGTTCAGCGAGTATTTCAGCGCGTCGCGGGCGCGAACCGGGCCACGCTCGCGGTTGTCGGCGTCGTGGACCGCGTAGCCGGGCACGATCTCGGTCTCGACGTCCATGAACATCGTGGCCGGGGTGATCGCCCCGGTCTCGAAGCCGGTGGCGTAGGTGATCGGCTTGAACGCCGACCCGGACTGGCGGAAGGCCTGACCCACGACGTCGTACTGCGGCTGGTGGATGGGCGTGACCTCCCCGTAGAAGTTGGCGCTCCCGACGTACGCGACCACCGCCCCGGTGCGGTAGTTCAGCGAGACGATGGCGTCGTTGCCGATGTTTCGTCCCTGGAGCTGGTTGATCCAGGTCATCGCGTTCGTGCCATACCGCGCGGCGAGCTCCGCGTCGGTCAGGCGGTCCAGGTCGTACACGACCTGGGCCCACTTCTCTGCCGAGACCTGGTAGCCCTCGTATTGCAGGGTCGTCTCGATCGTAAGCCCGCCTCGGTCGATGATGTCCTCGGAGCCAAGCAACTCGGCCACCTCCCGCCGGGTCGCGTACACGAAGTGCGGGGCGAGGTAACGCGGGACCTCGGGCACGATGACGTAGATCGGCTCGTCAAGGATCGCGTTGCGGTCCAGCTCGGCCAGGTAGTCGAGCTCGACCATGTCGTTGAGCACGTCGTTGCGGATGAGAACCGGTTGCGCGTCGGCCGGCACCTCGAGCAGGTTCGCGATCGGCTGGCCCGCGTCGTCGGTGGCAGGGATGGCGTACTGGGTCGGGTCGAGCTCGGACGGGGCGCGAAGCAGACCCGCCAGCAGAGCGGCCTCGGCGGGGGTGACGACGTTCGGGTCCGGTGGTGGCTCCGGCGCAGGGCTCGCACCCGGGCTGGGGGCGGGGGTCGGGACCGGGGTTGGCGCGACGCTCGGTTCGGGGCTCGTGCCGGGATCCGTCGGCGTGCCGGTGACGAGGAGGAAGTCCTTGCCGAAGTACCGATCCACCGCGGCCCAGATCCCGTAGCCGTTGTTGCCGTAGTACATCTCGTTCAGGAAGAACTCCATGATCTGCTCCTTGCCCTCGGGGCCCGGGTAGGCCGCGTCGAGCTCCAGGGCGAGCATGGCTTCCTTGATCTTTCGCTCCAGCTGGCGGGTGGGATCGGCCATCAGGTCGGGCGGGAGCAGCACGCTGCGCACGAGCTGCTGGCAGATCGTCGATGCCCCTGACACGACCTCGCCGGCGGACACGTTCTGGAGCATGGCGCGGACGATGGCCCGTGGGTCCACGCACGGGTTCTCCCAGTACGTGTGGTCCTCGGCCGCGACCGTGGCATCCACGATGACGGTCGGGATCTGCTCGTAGTCCACCACCCGTCGGTTCGTCTCCGCAAAGGTGGCCAGCTCCCGCTCGTCCGCGGAGACCACCATCGAGCCCTCGTCGGGCGCGTACTCCTCGAGGACGGTGACATCGGGGAGCGAGCTCGCGTACGAGGAGTACAGGAGGACCGCCGCCAGCACCATCCCGCCAGCCAGGACGCCGAAGACGACGAAGATCACGGCGGGGAGGGGCTGGATGCGCATCCGGGATGCGGCGCCGGCCTGGGCGGGCGGATAGCCCGCCGGCGGCGGAGGTGACGATGTCACGGCCGCGAACTCTAACAGAGCAACCTCGAGGACGCCCGGAGGCGGGCCGGACGGCGAACGGGCCGGGTACCATCGGCCGATGGATCGGGACGCGGCCATCGAGACCGTTCTCACCCGACGCGTGGCCCAGGTCGTGGAGTCGGATGCCCTCCGGGCGATGCTCCGCGGCGACCGGCCGCTGCGGGTGAAGCTCGGGATCGATCCCACCAGCCCGGACCTCCACCTGGGCCATGCGGTCGTTCTCGAGCGCCTTCGGGCCTTCCAGGATCTCGGCCACACGGCGGTCCTGGTCGTCGGGGACACGACGGCCCAGATCGGCGACCCGTCGGAGAAGAACGCGACCCGGCCGATGCTCTCGCGGGAGGACGTCCGGGCCAACGCCGAGACGTACCTCGCGCAGTTCCATCTCGTCGTCGACCAGGCGCGGACCGAGGTGCGCTTGCAATCCGAGTGGTTCGACGAGTTCCGGCTGCGGGAGGTCTTCGCCCTGATGAGCCGGTTTACCCTGGCCCGCATGATCGAGCGTGACACGTTCGCCAAGCGTCTGGCGGAAGGTGCGCCGGTGTCGATGCACGAGACGATGTACCCGCTGCTCCAGGCCTACGACTCGGTCGCGGTGGAATCCGACGTCGAGCTCGGCGGAACCGATCAGACCTTCAACCTGCTCGTCGGGCGGGACGTGCAACGGGACTACGGGCAGGCTCCGCAGCAGATCATGACCTCCGACCTGCTCGTCGGGATCGACGGGGTGCAGAAGATGAGCAAGTCGCTCGGCAACGCGATAGGCCTGACCGATGCGCCCTACGACATGTACGCCCGGACGATGAGCATCCCCGACGAGCTCCTCCCGAACTGGTCGGGCCTCGTCACCCGGTGGACAGACGATGAGGCGCGGGCTTTCGTTGCGGACCTCGAGGCCGACCGCATCCATCCGAAGGCAGCCAAGCAGCGTGTCGCCCGGGAGGTCGTGTCCCGCTGGCACGACGACGCTGCCGCCGACGAGGCCGAGGAGCGCTGGGAGCGGGAGGTCGGCGGGGGCGAGGGGGTGTCGCTCGCCGACCTCGAGGAGGTCGAGGTATCGGTCCCACTGGCCGGGATCAGCCTGCCGGACCTCCTGGTGGTGGCCGGTTTGGCGTCGTCACGAAGCGTGGGACGTCGCCTCGTCCGCCAGGGAGGCGTCCGCGTGGACGGCGAGGTGCAGGCCGATGAGAACCGGATGTTCGCAGCGGGAACCAGTCATGAGGTCCGGGTCGGGAAGCGGTCCGCCGCGCGCGTCAACCTGACCTGAGAGAGCGAGCCGGGAGCCTCAGTGCCCTCGCTCGGGGGCAGTGCTTGCCTTCGCCTGGTGCTCGGCAATGACTTTCTCGGCGATGGTGTGCGGCACCTCGGCATAGTGGTCGAGGGTCTGAGCGAAACGGCCGCGGCCCTGGGTGATTGACCGCAGCTCGGTCGCGTAGTGGAACATCTCGGCCTGCGGGACCTGGGCTCGGAGGTGCTGGGTACCGTCCACCGAGTTCATGCCCAGGACGTGCCCGCGCTTGGCGGTGATCTGGCCCATGACATCGCCCATGTACTCGTCCGGGACCGTGACCTCGACCTCGAGGATCGGCTCCAGGAGGGTCGGGTCGGCTTCGCCGAACGCCCGGGTCAGCGCCTGCGAGGCCGCGATCTTGAACGCCATCTCAGACGAGTCAACGGTGTGGTACGAGCCGTCGACCAGGGTGGCCTTGACGTCGACGACTGGGTAGCCGGCCAGCACCCCTTCCGCCATCTTCTCGCGGAGCCCCTTCTCGACGGCCGGGATGTACTGCTTGGGCACGGCCCCGCCAACGATGCGGTCACCGAACACGAAGCCCTCACCCGACTCGTTCGGCTCGAACTCGATCACCACGTGCCCGAACTGGCCGTGACCGCCGGTCTGGCGCTTGAACCGGTTGTCGATCTTCGCCGGGCGGCGAATCGTCTCGCGGTAGGGGACCCGCGGCGCCACGGTCTTGACCGCCGCCCCGAACTTGCGCTTCAGGCGCTCGACGATAACGTCGACATGGGTGTCGCCCATGGCGGTCAGGATCGTCTGGGACGTGGCCTCCTCGCGGTGCACCCGCATGCAGGGCTCCTCCTCGACGATTCGGGTGAGGGCTTGGCCAAGCTTGTCGAGGTCTGCCTTTGACTCCGGCTCGACGGCGACCTGGAGGGTCGGCTGCGGGAACTCGAGGGCCGGCAGCTGGAGCGCCGAGGCGCGGTCCGCGACCAGGGTGTCACCGGTATGGGTCGAGGTCAGCTTGGCGACGGCCACGATGTCCCCCGGCCCCGCCTGCGGAAGATTCACCTGGTCCTTTCCCTGGAGCCCGAGGATGTTCCCGAATCGCTCGTCCTCCCGCCGATTCGCGTTGTGGAGGTGGCCCTGCGCTTTCAGCGATCCGGAGACGACCCGGAAGTAGCTGAGCCGCCCTACGAATGGGTCGGCCGTGACCTTGAAGACCTGAGCCACGAAGGGGCCCGACGGGTCGGGAGCGATGGCCTTGTCGTCGTTCGTCGTCCGCGAGCCGACCTCCGCCGGAGACGGGACGTGGCGGGCGATCATCCGGGTGAGCTCGCGGACGCCGATGTTGCGATTCGCCGATCCAACGAAGACCGGAACTACCGAGCCGTCGCGCGTCCCCGCGTGCAGGGCAGTCTCGATCTCCTCGTCGCTGATCTCCTCCCCCTCGAGGTATTTCAGCATCAGTTCGTCGCTGGCCTCGGCCGCAGCTTCGATGAGGGCCGCCCGGCGTGCCTCCTCGGCGGAGCGCATCTCATCCGGGATGGGGACCTCTTTGGCCTCCCCGTTGTCGTAGACGCTGGCGTGCTGCTCGACCACGTCGATGTAGCCGCGGAAGGTGTCCGCCGAGCCGATGGGCAAGTAGACCGGCGCGATCTTCGGTCCGAAGGCGGCTTTCAGCTGGTCGAGCGCGGCGTCGTAGTTCGCGTTCTCGCGGTCCATCTTGTTGATGAACACCATTCGCGGCAATCGCCGCTCGTCGGCCAGGCGCCAGACCGCCTCGGTCCCGACCTCGACGCCGGCCGAGGCGTCGAGTACCACGATCGCGGCGTCCACCGCGGCCAGGGCCTGCACGACGTCGGCCTGGAAGTCGGCGTAGCCAGGGGTGTCGACCAGGGTGATCCGGGTGTCGTCAGCCTCGAGCGTGCCGATGCCGAGGTTGATCGACTGATGCCGTCGCTGCTCGTCGGGCTCCCAATCGAGGGCCGCCGTGCCCGACTCGACCGATCCGAGTCTCGGGATCGCCCCGGCGTCGAACAGCATGGCTTCCGCCAGGCTCGTCTTACCGGATCCGCCATGACCGATGAGGGCGACGTTGCGGATCCGATCGGGCGTGGTCGGCTTCAAGGGCGATTCCTCCGGCGGGCGGCCATTATAGGGAGCAGCGACCGTCGAGCGGGTTTGCGGGGTCGGACGTCGTCGCGGCCTGAAATACTTCGAGCCACATGACCACCGATCGTCCAGCCGGCCACGTCCCGCGCTGGCTCCAGCGCGCCGGCGCCTTCAGCTGGCGGATCGCGGTGCTTTTTGCGCTTGGTGCCGTCCTGACATGGCTCGCCTTCACCCTGGGGACGGTCACCGCCTCAGTGATCGTGGCCCTCATCGTGGCCGCCACGTTCGCCCCGCTCGGCCAGGCGCTGCGGCGGCGTGGCTGGTCCGCCTCGGCCAGCGCAGCCGCGGTCACCGGGGCGGCGGTCGTGGTGGCGGGAGCCCTCATCGTGCTGCTGGTGCTGGCTTTCGCCCCCTACGTCCCCGCGCTGGTGGCGGCGATCGAGAATGGCATCGCCGCCGTTCGGGCCCAGGTCGAGGCCTCTGGCTCACCGGAACTGGCTGAAGAGGTGGCGGAGATCGCCGCGGGAATCCAGGCCTGGGTCTCCGACAACCTGGCCGCCATCGTCGGCAGTGTCGCGAACGCGGTGACCGTCGGGCTGCTCGCCCTCTTCCTCACCTTCTTCCTCCTGCAGGATGGGGAGAAGGGTTGGGGCCGAGCCATCGAAGTGACGGACGGATGGCGCCGCGACCGGCTCAACGACGCGGGGCGCGTCGCGCTCGCCCGGGTGGGCGGGTACCTCCGCGGAACCGCGGTCCTGTCGGGCGTGGTCGCCGGTACGGACTTCGTGTACCTGACGGTGCTCGGCGTACCGCTCGCGGCGCCGCTCGCCGTCCTCGCCTTTCTCGGCGGATTCATCCCGTACATCGGTGGCCTGATCGCGACCGGCACGACACTGCTCGTGACGTGGGCGGCCGTCGGGGTGCAGGCGGCGATCGTCCTGCTGGTGCTCATCGGGGTCACGCGGCTGATCGTGAGCAACGTGCTCCGACCGGTCGTCTATGGATCGCGAGTGGGCCTGCACCCGGGGATCATCCTGATCGTGCTCCCCGCTGGTGCCGCGGTGGCGGGCATCGTCGGCGTGTTCGCCGCGGTCCCGATCACGGTCTTCGTGGCGTCCGTTACCGCATCGGTCATCGCCGCCCTCGAGCCGCCGGTTGCTGCGGTGGGGGAGACCGATGTGCCCCCCTGGCTCGATCGCCTGGCCCAGTGGGGCTGGCGCCTGCTGGCGATCCTGGCGGTTGGGATCGGCACGATCATCGTCTTTGGGCAGCTGCCGTTGGTCGTCGCGCCGATTCTCCTCGCGGCCATCCTGGCCGCGTCGGTCGTGCCGCTGGTCCGCGCGCTTCGCCGGCGCGGGTGGGGAAACCAGCGGGCGGCGATGGCCGTCACCGCCGGATCGGTGCTCGCCATCCTGGCAGTCGTGACCATCGCGGTGGCGGCACTCGCCCCGGGCCTGGCTGACGCGGTTGCCGGGGGGATCGCGGGCGCGGAGGAGGTCGACGAGGGAACGTCCGGCGCCATGGGCTGGCTGGCCGAAGCATCTGCTGAAGTGGGCACCAACGTGGTGGGCGCCGTGGCCGGGATTCTCGCGGCCGCCTCGTCCCTGCTCGTCGTGCTCCTCCTGGCCGGGTTGTTGACCTTCTACCTCCTCCGCGACGGCAGGAAGGGCTGGGAGCAGATCCTCAGCCCTCTCAACCGATGGCAGCGGGACGAGCTGGAGACCACGATGGACAACTCGGTCGCCGTCCTCGGCGGCTACATGGGTGGGACGGCGGTCATCTCCGCGGTGGGCGCGGTCTCCCAGCTCGCGATCATGGCCATCCTCGGCCTGCCCTACGGGGTTCCGGTGGCGATCCTCTCCTTCTTCGCCGGCTTCATCCCGTACGTGGGGGGCTTCATCACCACCGGCCTGGCATTCCTGATCGCGGTGGCGTTCGGTGACCCCGCCACGATCGTGATCATGGGGATCTACACCGTCGTTTTCAACATCATCCAGGGCAACGTCGTCACCCCGCTCGTCTACCGCCGCGCGGTCCACCTCCACCCGGCGATCATCCTGCTCGCCATCCCTGCCGGCGGGGCGGTGGCCGGGATCCTGGGCATGTTCCTGGCGGTGCCCATCCTTGCCCTGTTCGCGACCGTCAGCCAGCCGCTGGCCCGCCTCCTCGCCGGCGATCCCGCGGTTTCGAGTGACGCGGTCGAGGGCGGGTAGAATCGGGCACGGTCGTCCTCGGTGACGATCGAGTCGTAGCGGAGAGCCGATGTCCGGTCACAGCAAGTGGTCCCAGATCAAGCGCCAGAAAGGCGCGAACGACGCCAAGCGCGGGGCACTGTTCACGAAGCTGACCCGCGAGATCATCACCGCCGCCCGGCAGGGCGGCCCGGACCCGGAGGCCAATTACCGACTCCGCATGGCCGTCGACAAGGCGCGGGCCAACTCGATGCCGGCGGACAACATCAAGCGGGCGATCGAGCGAGCCACCGGATCAGGCGGCGACGCCGAGCAATACGAGGAGATCACCTACGAGGGGCTTGGCCCGGAGAACGTCGCGGTCATCGTGGCGACCATGACCGATAACAAGAATCGGACCGCGGCCGAGGTGCGGGCCATCTTCACCCGGGCTGGGGGATCCTTCGCCCCGGTGTCCTGGCAGTTCGAGCACCGTGGCGTGCTGTCGGTGCCGCTCAACGGGAACGACCCAGACGAGGTCTCGCTGGCGGCGATCGACGCCGGCGCAACCGATGTCGGCTCGCCGGAGGGCGGCGCGATCCTGGTGGTGTCGGACCCCGCGGACCTCGAGCACGTGCGCGCCGCCCTGACCGACGCCGGCTTTCCCCCCGAGACGGCCGAGGTGTCGATGGAGCCGACGACGAAGGTCGAGATCGGCGACGAGAAAGGCGCCCGCCAGGTCCTCGACTTCGTCGAGCGGCTGGAGGACCTGGACGACGTCCAGTCGGTCTACGCCAACTTCGACATCCCCGACGCCCTGATGGAGCAGCTCGAGGCCTCGGTCGTCGGGGGATGATCGCGCTCGGCATCGACCCCGGAACGGCAGCCTGCGGGTTCGGGATCGTCGCCTCGGACGGCGCGAGCCTGCGGTTCGTCGATGCCGGCACGGTGCGCACGGACCCGGCGCAGACCGATTCCGCGCGGTTGGCGGAGCTGGAGGCGGCCCTCGATCTCCTCGTCCAGGAGCATCACCCCGACCGGGTCGCCGTGGAGCGCCTCTATTTCCAGCGGAATGTGCAGACCGCGATGGCCGTCGGCCAGGCGCGCGGTGTGGCCCTCCTCGTCGCGGCCCGCCACGGGCTGCCGGTGACCGAGCCAACCCCGAACGAGGTCAAGCTCGCGGTCTGCGGGAACGGGGCGGCTGACAAGCAGCAGGTCGCGGTCATGGTCGAGCGGCTGCTCGGGGTTCGACTCAACGGGGCGCGGGACGACGCCACCGACGCGCTGGCGATCGCCATCGGCGCCCTGGCGCCGGGGAGCGGCCGGTGATCGGCTCGTTGCGCGGACCGGTCACCCACATCGGCGTCGACCACGTACTGATCGACATCGGCGGGGTGGGATACAGGGTGGTGGTCTCGCCGGCGCTCCTCGGGAAGCTGCATGTCGGTTCGGAAGCCACACTGCTCGTCCATCACCTCGTCCGCGAGGACCAGCAGGCGTTGTTCGGCTTCGCCAAGCCGGAGGAGCTTGCCTTCTTCGAGCTGCTGATGACGGTGAACGGAGTCGGCCCGCGCCTCGCGCTCGCGATCACCAGCGCCCATCCGGTGACCCGGCTCCAGATGGCGATCGTGACCGATGACCTCGACGTGCTCACCTCAGTCAGCGGGGTCGGGCGAAAGACGGCCGAGCGAATCGTGCTCGAGTTGAGGGAGAAGATCCACGCCGCCGGGATCGCAGTCGGTCCAGGTGCGGCAGCCGACTCGGACGTCGTCGCAGCCCTCGAGTCGCTGGGTTACACGTCCTCAGAGGCGCGCCGCGCCGCGGGCAGTGTGGCGACGATCGACGGCGGGCTGGACGAGCGGATCCGCGCGGCTCTCCAGGAGCTGGCCCGATCGCGATGACCCCGTCGGAGCAGGAAACCATCGAGCGCGTGTTGCGCGAGACGGAGACCTGGGCAGTGGTCGGATGCTCGTCGAACCCCGACCGGCCGAGCCACGGCGTGTCGCGCACCCTGATCCACAGCGGCTACCGGATGATCCCGGTCAATCCGCGCGAGACGGAGGTCCACGGCCAGAAGGCGTACACGGACCTGTTCGAGGCCCAGGGCGACGCGGTCGCCGCCGGCCACCCGATCGAGGTCGTCGACATTTTCCGCAACTCGGCACTTGCGGGAATCCACGTCGACGAAGCCATCGAGATCGGCGCGAAGGCGGTGTGGATGCAGCTCGGGGTCATCGACGAGGACGCGGCCGAGCGGGCGCGCGAGGCGGGACTGTGGGTGGTGATGGACCGCTGTCCGGCGATCGAGCTGCCGCGGCTCAGCCTCGGCGCATGACCAGGCTGATCCGGCCGACGGGCGGCCGCGGGTCGGCGTAGGTCTTCACCTTCGGGTCGTCCGGGCTCGTCACACCAGGGTCCCAGGTCCGGTTCTGGGCCTCGAAGCTCACCTCCGCCAGCTGCGGCCACCGTTCGAGGATTCGGCCACCGATCTCGTGCACGAGGTGCTGGATCGAGAGGCTCACGAACTCGTGGAAGACCGATCCGGCCACGTCCGCCACCTGGTCGCCGGCAACGTAGCGGCTGGCATCCGCGCCCAGGGCGTCGGTGGCATCGGTGTACTTCCAGCCGATGTCCATCCAGGTGAACAGGGCCCGGTCCGGTCGCTCGGGGAGGGTCGTGTGCTCGTCACGGGCGAAATCGGCGAACGACGAGCCGGTGATCTTGATCAGCTGCAGGCCCTCACGCCCGCAGGCGTGATCGGTCAGCCGGACGGATCCGTCATCGGTCAGCTCGAGGTCCACGCGCGCGGTGGACTGGTCGTTGCGGTCGCGGGCGAAGAGGACCTCGGAAGCGACGAAGCCGTCGCCGTCGTCCGCCGGGACGGTCGCGGCCGGATAGGGGAGCTCCCGGCCGAGCATGGTGATTCGTTCCATCTGCGGGTAGTGCTCGAGGAACGCTCGGCCGACGTGGTCGATCCAGCCCTCGAGGGTGGGTGTGGCATTCGAGGCCGAGGCGGCATGGATGAAGTTCTTCATCGTGTCGGTGGCGACGACCTGGCGGTTGTCGCCCTCGGTGTACGACTCGAGAAAACCCTGTCCGCGGACCTGGATCTCGATCTCGGCGGCCATGAGCGTGTTGTCCCGGCCGGTGAACGGTGACTCGGGGACCGGCGTGATCCCGGTCAGGGGCGCGCCGGCGGTGCGGTAGACGTTGACCGCCGCTTTCCCGTAGCGGATCTCGTACCGGGTATCCGCGGTCACGGCGAGCCACCAGGCGTGCTGCGCAGGTAATGGAGCCGGCTGGCGGCGATCGCCAGCGTGTCGTCCAACGCGCGGCTGAGCTCGGACGAGCGGTCGCGCGCGAGCGCGGCCTGGAACTCGGGAATCAGCGCCTCGCGGGAGCGGCCGGCAACGTAGACGAGGTACCGGAAGCCGAACCGCTTCTCGTATGCCGCATTCAGCTTGGCGAGCTCCCGGTCGACCGCGTCAGCCGCCGCTCCCTGTTCGCGGCGGGACGCGTCGGAGAGCCGGCCTCGGGCGCCGAGTCGCGGGTGAGCGTTGATGAGCTCCAGCTGGTCCGCTTCCGCCATGCGGTGCGCGATGCGGGCCGCGGCCTTCATCAGGTCGTCGTCCGAGGCAAA